>NZ_QSJB01000006.1:0-131751 GCF_003469285.1 Collinsella sp. AM31-2AC | reverse complement strand
TGACTTGAAGAAGGGGGAGGCCTCGCGGCCTCCCCCTTTTTTGCGTTTACGGGGCGTAAATGACTCAATTACACCAGACGATCTTGTTGTTTTCGGTATTGAGCCTTTATTTAAAGAAAATAAATCGTATAACAAGGGCAACTACTATGGCCGCAATGGTCAAAAGCAGAATTGTCAGCTGATGCTGCTTGCGTCGTTTACTTGACGAAACGAAGATTGACTTTCCCTGTTTTGGCGTTTCGAGATAGCGAGCCGAATGCGTCAAGGTTTGCTTGGGTCGAGGCCCTCTTTGTTGATGGACGGCGGATGCTTTCATCGGCTCATCACTAGCTACGCTGTTTTTAGATAATGGTGCGTCTTTCAGATATACAGGGTCTCCCGAGGCGACGCCCATATGTTTGCGCCCCGTTTGTGCTTCTTCGAGTGTTTGATATCGGTTTCTTGTCACATATTTGGGCTCTGGATCATTGATGGGCTCTTGCGAGATGTGGGGGCGATGGAATCGAATCGGTTGCGGGCTGGATGCTTCGTCCTGCTCCGGCATAAACGTGTTGTCCTGTTTTTGATCGTCCATGATGCCCTTAGCTCGTCATCAATATCGTGTATGCGCCCATTGTAAGCCAGCCGTCTAGTTTTGATGGGATTGCATACATTATTTAAGCCTTCGTTCAAATTCCGTTTATTAGACAAAACCTTAGTCAACCAGACTTAGATATGCTTATATCAATAGACTCAAAAAACTTTATAGTCGATGTATATATAAGAAGCGGCTGGGCATATATAACAGCGTCAAAAGAAGTCCTAGTCACCTAGAAGATGACTCGGCAGTCCTTAAAAGGAGTGGTAAACATGGCAAGCATGGTTCCTTATCGTTCGGTTTTTGGCGTTCGTCCTTCTGCTAGCTCGCTGTTCGATTTGTTTGATGATATGACCGATCTTGCAAACAACTCGATTGCTTCCAAGGCGTTCCCCGTTGATGTCGAGGACAAGGGCGATGGTTATGAGGTCAAGGCCTATCTGACCGGCGTCGCTAAGGATGATATCGACGTTGAGCTTAACGAGGGTCGCCTGTCGATTAGCGTGAACGTTGTGGAGGACGAGGAGAACGAGGGCAAGAACTTCCTGCAGAAGGAGTTTAGCTCGTACAGCGCGACGCGCGGCGTGTATCTGAAGGACGCTTCGAGCGAGGGCCTTTCGGCTAAGTATGCTGACGGCATCCTGACCGTTACGGTTCCCAAGATTGTCGAGAAGAAGAACGTTACGAAGATCTCCATCGACTAACGATGGCTCTGCTTCAATCGAGAGTATGAGTTAAGGGGGGCTGGGAAGTGATTCCCAGCCCCCCTTTGTTGTCTTGAGGGGCTATTGAATTGTTGTCGGTTGATACTGACTTGCAGGGCGTATCGAGAGCTTCCGTGGCCCTTGAAGACGGGTGGCAGAACTGCCGAGTTCATCATCGAGACTTGCATCAAGCGCGTTGGCATAGCTTTTGACGGTAAGGCTTGGACGATTATTGTCCTGGCTGATATGCATGGCGATGAGCTGTTCGGTGCGATCGGTAACAAGTTCGCGCGCGGCTTCGGCGGCCTGGTTGTTGGAGAGGTGCCCCTTTGTGGACAGGATGCGCTCCTGAAGAAAGCGGGGGTACGCTCCTTCGCGCAGCATAGCTACATCGTGGTTGCTTTCGAGCGCGAGAACTCGACAGTCTTTGAGGATGCCTATGGCCTTGCTCGATAACTCTCCGGTGTCGGTGGCAAACCCAATGGAATCATCGAGAGCATTAAATCGATAGCCGACAGGATTGATGACATCGTGCGATGTTGAGTAGGTTTGCACGTGGATGCCGGCAATGGGGAGCGTGTCGCCGGGGTCAAATTCCTCTACGGGCAGGCGCGCGAGGTTTTCTTTGCATGAAAGGGTGTCCCTGCTGGCAAAGAGGGGACCATGCCAGTGCTTGCACCATACATCGAGCCCCTTGATATGGTCACCATGCTCATGGGTGATTACAAGAGCGGCGACGTCGTCTGCCGAGAGGCCAAGCTCCGCCATGCGTTTAAGTGTCTCGCGGCGGGACAGGCCGTTGTCGATCATGATGAGCCCCTGAGGCCCCTCGACGAGTGCACAGTTGCCTTTTGAGCCGCTGCCGAGGATATGAAGGTGCAGGCGAGACATAAGATTCCAAAGGATACAATGGGTGCGGACGAATAGAGGAGGAAGCGAATGCCAACGGTATCTCAGCACTATGGACATCATGCCGCGCCGAGGACGGATAAGAGCGCCCTGGCAACGCGGCAGGCCGCTGCCCCCGTAGTGCTCATGGTATCAGGCGGTGCGGACTCGACGGCGCTGCTCCTTATGGCTTGCACATCAAAGCTGGATATCCAGGACGGGCGCGGCGTCGCTCCTATTGCGCGCGAGCGATTGCACGTGCTGCATGTAAACCATCATCTGCGCGGGGAGGCATCCGATGGCGACGAGGCCTTTGTACGTGACCTGTGCGCGCAATACGGCTTGCCGCTGTGTGTTGAGCATGCCTATTTTGATGACGAATCGGGCAATATCGAGGCTGCGGCTCGCGAGGTGCGCTATGCCGCGGCGCGGAGGTATGTTCGCGAGCTCTGCGTCCAGACGGGGGCACCGCGAACGGCGGCTCGTATCTGCACTGCGCACACGTCTTCGGATCGCGCGGAAACGTTTTTGATGAACGCGATTAAGGGTTCGGGGCCCGCTGGCCTATCGAGCATTCCTCGCCGGAGGAATATCGTGGTGCGTCCCCTGCTCGACCTGACTCATGATGAGCTCGTGGGCTATTTGCAGGTGCATGGTCAGCCGTGGCGAGAGGACGAGAGCAACGAGGACGTGTCATACTTGCGTAACTATGTGCGCCATCGAGTGATGCCGGTGGTGGCGCAGCGCAACGCGAGTGTCTGTAAGACGATTGGCGCCGCCTGCGAGATCTTGGGCGATGAGGACGCCTTTCTTTCCCAGCTTTCCGCACAGGCGTTTCGAAGCTGCCTGCGTAAGGAGGCGGCGGGTGCACTGGTTCTTGACGCTCGCCGACTGGCCGCCGCTGAGGTTGTGATTGCACGGCGTATCGTGCGGTTGGCGATTAAGCGCATCGATCCCGACGCGCGACCGGAGATGCGGCACGTGGAGCGCGTGCTCGCCTGCGTCGCTGCGGGCTCGGGCTCGGTTACGCTTCCTGCGGGAATTGATGCCCGTGTGGAGTTTGGCATGCTGGCGTTCAAGGCCCCGGCGGCGCGCGAGGGTTTAGTGGCCGATTGGATCTCCGTTCCCGGTCGTCTGCCGCTGGGGGCGGGGCATATGCTGACAGCGGAGCCGATGGCTGTGGAGCCGGGGTGCGATATCGTGCACTGTGCCCGCGAGCTTGCTGCTGCCGGAAAGGTTGCGGCCTTGGTGGATGCGGCGGCCCTGGGGTTTGCCGACTGCGATGGCGAGCGGATGTTAGCCGGCTCGCGCGGGGAGATTCCCACCGAGGCACGATCGGCGCGCCTGTGGGTGGATAGCCCTGTGCCGGGAGACGTGATGTGCCCGTTGGGGATGAACGGCCGAAGCAAGAAAGTGTCAGACCTGTTGAACGAGGCGCGCATTCCTGTTTCAGACCGCTCTGGCGTACCCGTGGTAAGAACGGCTCCGGGGGGTGCCGTAGTATGGGTCGCGGGCGTTCGCGCGGACGAACGTTTTAAGTGCACGGCGGCGACGCGCGTGGCCTATCTGCTTCGCGTGGTTGACGCGGATTAGCCCCTCGCACCAGCTTTTCTGTGCGGCGTTGACGGTATTCCCGCGCTGATGGTGCGCGGGCTGGAAAATATACCCCGTGCGCTGCTAGAATGTGTAGTTCGCGTCCATACGGCGGTGTGTGGGCGATTAAGCACAAGAAAGGGTTGTCATGGCTTCTCAACATCCGGATATCGAGAAGGTTCTGTTTACGCAGGAGGATATCGACGGTATCGTCTCTCGCCTAGGCGAGCAGATTACTCGCGACTACGCGGGTAAGGATCTGGTACTGATTGCGGTCCTGCGCGGCGCCGTGGTCTTTATGGGCGACCTGATGCGCAAGATCGAGCTGCCGACCAACATCGATTTCATGGCTGTTTCGAGCTATGGCGACGGTGTGAAGTCTTCGGGTATCGTGCGTATCATTAAGGACCTGGATATCGACATCCGTGGTCGCGACGTGCTGATCGTCGAGGACATTCTGGACTCGGGCCTGACCCTCAAGTACCTGATGAAGAACCTCGAGAGCCGCAAGCCCGCTTCTCTGGAGGTCGCCGCCTTCCTATGGAAGGACGTTGAGGACCGTACCTCGGCCGTCACGCCCAAGTATGTTGGAACCCATTGCCCCGATGCCTTTGTGGTGGGCTACGGCCTCGACTATGCCGAGCGCTATCGCAACCTTCCGTATCTGGGCATTTTGAAACCGGAGGTTTATTCGTAAGATGCCCGACGACCGTAACGATAACAATTCCCAGAATCCCCGGGAGCCTAAGATCCCGGGGATGCCCGGAGGCAAGAAGCCCACGCGTACGGGCTGGCTGTATTTTATTTTGGCTTGCGCGCTTCTGGGCTACGCCTTCTTTAATATGGGCTCCGGCTTTGCCAGCTCCAGCAATACCGTTAAGCTCGCGACGAGCGAGATGGTGAGCGCCATTAAGCAGGATCGCGTCGAAGATTTGACCTATACGGTTCAAGACGGAAGCGTGGCGGGTCATTACTGGAAGACGAAAAAGGACAAGGGTGATACGAGCGAGCTCAAGAGCTTCTCCTCGACCTATGTCGGCTCCGATTCGCTTGCCGAGCTTATGGCGGAGCACCCCGACACCAAGTACATCGTCAACACCAACGACCCCGATTTTTGGGGCGACTTGGCGATGAGCGTGCTGCCGACGATCGCCCTGATCGCCATCATGTTCTACTTTATGCGCCAGATGATGGGCGCCAATAATAGGAACATGCAGTTTGGCAAGACCAATGCCAAGACCAACGAGGCTACGCGTCCCAAGGTCAAGTTCGAGGACGTTGCCGGCGTGGACGAGGCAGTCGAGGAGCTCGAGGAGATCCGTGACTTTTTGAGCGATCCGGATCGCTATCGCAAGCTGGGCGCCAAGATCCCGCGTGGCGTGTTGCTGGTGGGCCCTCCGGGCACCGGTAAAACGTTGCTGGCCAAGGCCGTTGCCGGCGAGGCGGGCGTGCCGTTCTTTAGCATCTCGGGTTCCGACTTTGTCGAGATGTTCGTGGGTGTCGGCGCCAGCCGTGTGCGTGACCTCTTTAAGGAGGCCAAGTCTCAGGCTCCGTCAATCATCTTTATTGACGAGATCGATGCCGTGGGACGTCAGCGCGGAGCCGGTTTGGGCGGCGGCCACGACGAGCGCGAGCAGACGCTCAACCAGCTGCTGGTCGAGATGGACGGTTTTGAGGAAAGCGAGTCGGTCATCCTGATCGCCGCGACCAACCGCCCCGATATTCTGGACCCGGCATTGCTGCGCCCCGGTCGTTTTGATCGTCAAGTTACGGTCGACCGTCCGGACGTGAAGGGCCGCGAGCAGATCTTGCGCGTGCATGCTGAGAACAAGCCGATGGACGAGGACGTTAAGTTTGAGAAGCTCGCCCAGATGACCGTTGGCTTTACTGGTGCCGATTTGGCGAACCTGCTCAACGAGTCTGCGTTGCTGGCCGCTCGCCGTCATCGTTCCGTGATCTCGATGGACGAGATCGAGGAGTCGATGGAGCGCGTGATTGCCGGACCGCAACGCAAGGGTCGCGTGATGACCGAGGCCGAGCGCACCACGATTGCCTACCATGAGAGCGGTCACGCTTTGGTGGGCCACATCCTGGAGCACTCCGATCCGGTTCATAAGATCTCGATCGTCAGCCGCGGTCAGGCCCTGGGCTACACACTGCAGCTTCCACAGGAGGATCACTTCCTCAAGACCAAGAACGAGATGCTCGACGAGCTCGCCGTGTTCTTGGGCGGTCGCGTTGCCGAGGAGCTCATGTGCGACGACATCACGTCGGGCGCGAGCAACGATCTGGAGCGCGCGACCAAGATGGCGCGCGAGATGGTCACGCGCCTGGGCATGAGCGAGGAACTGGGTACGCAAGTGTTTGGTGAGGCGCAGCATCAGGTATTCCTTGGTCGCGATTACGCCGATCACCAGGATTACTCCGAGGAGACGGCGCGCCGCATCGATATCGAGGTTCAGCGCATTATGCGTGAGGCCCATCGTCGTGCGGTCGAGATCCTGGACGCCCGTCGCGATCAGCTCGATCTGATGGCCAAGGTGCTGCTTGAGCGCGAGACTGTCGAGGGCGATGCCGTGAATGCCCTGCTCGATAACGAGTGGGACGCCTACCTTGAGCGCGAGGGCGATATCCTGGCGGCCAAGGAGGAGCGCAACGCCAAGGCTGCCGGTATGCCGACCAAGAAGCGCACGCCTCGCATGAGCGAGGAGGAGCTTGCGGCAGACGCCGCGGCTTTTGCGCAGGCGGCCATGCAGGAGGACGCCGGCGTCGCGTCTGAGGATGCTGACGATGCCGAGAGCGCTGACGAAAAGAAGGCCGGCGGCAATACTGACGTCGACGAGTAATCTTTGTAGCAAAAGCCTCCGCGGGGAAACCTGCGGAGGCTCTTTCTTTTGAGCGATATGGGGCCATCTGTTGATTGGGGACAGACTTAAATGAGCGTTTTCACGCATTTAAGTCTGTCCCCAATCAACATTGCTGCGGCGCTTTGCTCGGCTAAAGCGTACAATAGCGCCTATGCGAAAGGGGAACAGATGATCAACGAAAGTATGTATGCTCGCGGTGCGGAGAGCTCCATCATCCGTGAGATCTTTAGCTATGGCCTTGAACGCAAGGCGCAGATCGGTGCAGAGAACGTGTTCGATTTCTCACTGGGTAACCCGAGCGTTCCGGCGCCTGCTGCCGTGGCGGAGTCCATTAAGAAGGCCTTGGAGCTGCCGAGCGACCAGCTGCACGGCTATACGCCCGCGCCTGGCCAGCCACAATGTCGTGCAGCCGTCGCCGAATCGCTCAACCGCCGTTTTGGCACGAGCTATGAGGGCAAGGATGTCTTTATGACGGTGGGTGCGGCAGCTTCGCTCACCTGTACGCTCAACGCGATTACCAATCCGGGCGACGAGGTCATCGTTATCGCTCCGTACTTCCCGGAGTATCGTGTGTGGATTGAGAAGGCCGGCTGTACGTGTGTCGAGGCGCTCGCCGATGAAGATACGTTCCAGCTGAGCGTGGATAACGTGCTCAAGGCGATTACCGATAAGACGGCTGCCGTCATTATCGACTCGCCCAATAACCCGACCGGCGCTGTGTATACGCGCGATACCTTGACGCGCCTGGCTAAAGTTTTGTGCGAGGTCAACGCCAAGCGCGATCCCGAGAACCCGATTATGCTTATCTCGGATGAACCGTATCGCGAGATTGTATACGGCGCCGAGGTGCCTTGGGTGCCCTCGATTTACGAGCACGCCGTCGTGTGCTATTCGTACTCCAAGTCGCTGTCGCTGCCGGGCGAGCGCGTGGGCTGGATTTTGGTTCCCAATACCAATCCGCAGGCTGCTCGCCTGATGCCGGCCGTTGCCGGTGCCGCCCGCACGCTGGGCTTCGTGTGCACACCGGCCCTCTTCCAGCGTGTAATCATCGACTGCATTGATGAACCGAGCGATGTCGAGGCCTATGCGCGCAACCGCACCGCGCTTACCGATGCACTAGCGGAGTACGGCTACACCTATGTTGAGCCGGATGGTGCATTCTACTTGTGGGTGAAGGCGCTGGAGCCCGATGCGAATGCGTTCTGCGAGTGCGCGAAGAAGTACGAACTGCTCGCGGTGCCTTCGGATAGTTTTGGCATGCCGGGCTGGTTCCGCCTTGGCTACTGTGTGAGCTACGAGACCATCGTCAATTCGTTGCCTGCCTGGAAGCAACTGGCCGACGAATATCGTCGAAAGTAAAGCGCTCTGCTTACAATGTTTTACGTGAAACGGGGTTTGGTTTTAAGCCAGACCCCGTTGTCTATGCCGTTGTGTGATTGGGATGAAGCAGTTTTACGACTGCCGAAAGCTATGCGTACAATGAATATACGCGACGGCCATACTGGACAAGGAGACCCGATGCCCTACCTTCTTTCTTGTGATATTCATACTCATACGATGTTCTCTGCGCACGCGTACTCAACCATCGAGGAGAACATCTATTGGGCGGCGGAGCGCGGCCTTCAGGTGCTCGGTTCCGCCGATCATTTAAGCTCGATGGTTACGCCTTGTCCCAATGACCTGCGCAGTTTCCAATTCTTTATTAACCAGGATATCTGGCCGCGCATTTGGAGCGGCGTGCTGGTGCTGCGTGGTGCCGAGGCTGATATCGTTTCGCTGGACGGCAGCTTGTTTGGCGAAGACATTCCCGTTTCGCTCGATATCGCCGGCGATTCGTATAGTCGTCAGCATTCACTGTTCGATTTGGTTACGCGTAATTTGGATTATTTGGTTGCAAGCGTGCATAATCCGCAGATTGCTGAGGGTGCGACGCTGGCCCAAACGACCGAGATGTATATCAATGCCTTGGAACATCCCAAGGTGTTCATGCTGGGCCACGCGGGTCGCTCGGGCGTGCCGTTCGATATCGACGAGGTGCTGTTGGCGGCTAAGGCCAAGCACAAGATTATCGAGATCAACAACCATAGTCTTGAACACGGTGTCGACACTGAGCATTGGGCTGTATGCCGCAAGATCGCCGAGCGCTGCGCCGAGCTGGGCGTGGGTATTGGCGTGTCGACCGATGCCCACATTGGCATGGCCATTGGCAAGCTCGATCACGCACGCAAGATGCTCGACGAGATTCATTTCCCGCTGGACCTGATCGTGACGCGCGACCGCGAGACGCTGCTGCGCGAGATGGCGGCAGCCGGCGTGTGCGACCTGCGCAAAAGTATGTAACGGGGCATATATACCAACGAAGGGGGGGCGGTCCAGACGGGCCACCCCCCCCCTTTTTTTCTTGTACTGGTAGATTATCGGCGCTCGAGGACCGCTACGGTTTCGGTGTGGTCGGTATGGGGGAACATATCGACTGGCGTGATCTTGAGCAGGCGATAGCCTCCATCGAGGAGCTGGTGCAAGTCACGCTCCTGGGTCACGGGGTTGCAGCTGATATAGGTGATGCGGCGCGGCTTAAGCGCGCAGGCGGCTTCGAGAAACTCGGGGGTGGAGCCGGCGCGCGGCGGGTCGATGGAGAGGACGTCGACGCGCTCGTTGTTGTCGGCGGCATCCAGGATATAGTCGGTTGCATCGTCGGCCATAAACCAGGCACTGCGGGTGAGGCCGTTGAGCTCGGCATTGCGGCGTGCGTCGGCAATGCCCGCCGGGTTTCGCTCCACGCCAAGCAGCATGATACCGATACCCTTGTCCTGGGCGGCCTTGGCTGCGCAAAGACCGATGGTACCACTGCCGCAGTAGGCATCCATAAGCACGTCGCCCTGACGCAGGTCCATGCCGTCGATGGCGAGCTGGTAGAGCAGCTCGGTCTGCTGCGGGTTGGTCTGGTAGAACGCGGTGGGGGAGATATCGAACTCGCAACCGAGTAGCTGGTCGCGCATGCACTCGGCACCGTACACGATACGGGTCTCCTCGCCTAGGATGGCGTTGCCGGGACGCCCGTTGATGTTTTGGGCGACGGTGACGATATGCGGATCGAGTGCGGCGACAGCCTCAAAGAACTCCTGCGCATGCGGCAGGTCGCGCTGAGCGGTTACGAGGGTGACCATAATCTGGTCTGTGCGCCAACCACAGCGAACAACGGCATAGCGAAGCAAGCCCAGATGCTTGTCTTCGTTAAAGGCAGGAATATGCAGACGTTCGGCCTCGCGAGCGATGCCGTTGAGAATCTGGCGGGCCCCCGGCGCCTCGACAGGGCATTCAGGAACAGCAACGATTCTGTGTGTCCCACGTTCAAAAAAGCCGCAGCGGACAGCGCCCTCTTTGCCGGGAGCAAACGGAGTGGCAGCCTTATGACGAAAACCACGCGGCGCAGGATATTTGCCCGGGTCTCCCAGGGTGACTCCCATACCGCGAATGGGATCCGCGGCAACACCCTCGCGCTCACAGAGCTCAGCAAACAGCTCCTCCATAGCAGCCTGCTTGGCCGCCAACTGCTTCTTATAAGGACGATTGAGTGCCGTACACCCACCACAAGTTTTCATGATGGAACAAGGAGACTTGGGGTCCGTGGCCTTACGCACGGATGGAACCGAATCATTATGCGGACGCTTGGAACGAGTCCGAGGTGCTTTGTCCCCGCCCCGACGAGAGTCAGAACGCTTGGTCTTAGCCCTGCTCTTGGTCGATTTGCTTTTTGCAGCTTTAGAAGACTTGGATTTCGTGGAAGATTTCTCCTCCGACCCCTCAGCTGCCTCGATCAAAGCACGACGAGCCTTACGCTCCGCACGAGATTCTGCCATCAATAACTCCACTAATTCATGAATTAAAGCTGCAAGTATTGTACCGTGCCAAGCCAGCAGACGATATACAAGCGGTTTATTCGTGTCAGTGATAAGCCCAACGACGGTTGCCCGCCGCGTGAGGGGTGTGGGGGTTAAGTTTCCTGCTCTACAGTCCTGCTCACGACGGAGGCCACATTAAGTGGCCTCCTGTTCGTGCGGAACTCGCGATAAACTTAACCCCCACACCCCTCACGCGGCGGGCAAACTCGCCTTGTGCTCTATCACGCTAAAGTGTATGATTCTGAACGTTACATGACTCACTTTACTTAACTAAAGTGCAACCAAGGGGGAATACCATGAATACCGATATGTCTCGTCGTCAGTTTGTTGGTCTAGCCGGCTCGCTCGCCACGGTGCTCGGCCTTGGTCTTGTCGGTTGTGGCGGCGGTGCCGCTAAGGGCTCTGCTGCCGGCTCTGCCGCGGCCAAGGATACGAAGGGTGCCGCGGAGTCCAAAAAGCTCGTGGTGGGCTTTGACAAGTCCTATCCTCCGTACGGCTTTGTGGGCGATGACGGCGAATATACGGGCTTTGACCTTGATCTGGCCAAGGCCGTTGCCGATAAGCAGGGCTGGGAGGTCAAATACGAGGCCATCGATTGGGATGCCAAGGATACGCTGCTCAACTCGGGTGCCATCAACTGCATCTGGAACGGCTTTACCATGGAGGGTCGCGAGGGCGACTACACGTTCTCCGAGCCGTACATGCTCAACGAGCAGGTGCTCGTGGTCAAGAAGGACGCGGGTATCAAGAGCTGGGACGATCTTGCCGGCAAGACCGTGATTACCCAGACCGATTCCGCCGCACAGGATGTGCTCGAGGGCGACCAGAAGGATCTGACCGCGACGTTTGCCACGCTCGATACCATCGGTGAGTACAACACAGCCTTTATGCAGCTCGAGAGCGGCGCGGTCGATGCCGTGGCATGCGACCTTTCGATTGCCCAGTATCAGCTTGCCGCCAAGCCCGATGCTTATACGCAGCTTGATAAGCCGCTGTCTAGCGAGCACTATGCCGCCGGCTTTAAGAAGGGCGACACCAAGTCGGCCGACGCCGTGACCGAGTCGCTCAAGGCGCTCTATGAGGACGGTACGGTCAAGGACCTCTGCGATAAATATGCAGATTACGGTCTTTCCTTCGACAACTGGGTTTTGAAATAATGTCTATTCAGGTCATGATGCAGATGCTTGGCCAGGGCTTCTTGGTCAGTTTGCAGCTGTTTGTGCTGACGCTGCTCGGATCGATTCCGTTGGGAATCCCCGTGGCGTTTATGCGTATGAGTAAGATCGCGCCGCTTCGCTGGATTGCGCGCATCTACATTTCGGTCATGCGTGGCACGCCGCTCATGCTGCAGATGTTTGCCATCTACTTTGCCCCGTACTACGTGTTTGGCATCTCGCTCACGCCCGATTCCAAATGGACGGCGTGCGTTGTGGCATTCATCATCAACTACGCCGGCTACTTTGCAGAGATCTATCGCTCGGGCCTGCAGTCCATTCCGCGCGGTCAATACGAGGCCGCCGAGGTGCTGGGCTATTCGCGATTGCAGACTTTTTTGTACATCGTGATGCCGCAGGTCGCTAAGCGTATTTTGCCGGCGATGGGCAACGAGATCATCACACTGGTCAAGGACACGTCGCTGGCATTTGCCATTGGCGTGGGCGAGATGTTCTCGACGGCCAAGGCACTGGTTGCCTCGCAAGTGAGCATGGTGCCGTTTGCGATTGCGGCGCTGATCTACTGGGTCTTTAACTTTGTGGTCGAGATGCTGCTGGGCGCCGCCGAGAAAAAATTGGATTACTACCATGATTAATTCGGTAATGAATATATCGAACGCGCGCAAGGCGTTTGGCGGCAATGAGGTGCTCAAGGATATCTCGCTTGAGGTGAAGCGTGGCGAGGTCGTGGCGATTATCGGGCCTTCGGGTGGCGGCAAGTCCACGCTGCTGCGTTGCGCCACACTGCTCGAGACGCTCGACGGCGGCTCGCTCTCGTTTGGCGACCTTGCCGTTGCGACGGATGCGGGCTCGGGCACGGTATATGCGAAAGGCGATGTGCCCAAGCAGGCGCGCTCGCGGTTTGGCTTGGTGTTTCAGAACTACAATCTGTTTCCGCACTATACCGTGATGAAAAACATCACCGACGCTCCGATCCGTGTGCTCAAGCGCCCGCGCGAGCAGGTGGAGGCACGTGCGTGCGAGCTGATCGCGCAGATGGGGCTTACGGGCAATGAGAACAAGGTGCCATGTGAGCTTTCGGGCGGCCAGCAGCAGCGCGTGAGTATTGCCCGCGCCCTGGCGCTCGACCCGGAAATCTTGTTCTTTGATGAGCCGACCTCGGCGCTCGATCCAGAGTTGACGGCCGAGGTGCTGCGTGTCATTAAAGACCTTGCGGCGCAGAACATGACGATGGTGATCGTGACCCACGCAATGCAGTTTGCGCGCGATGTTGCCGACCGCGTGGTCTTTATGGACGGCGGCCGCATTGTCGAGGAGGGTCCTGCCGAGCAGGTTATCGACCATCCGCGTGAGCAGCGCACCCGTGAGTTCTTGAGCCGTATCGAGAGCTAGACTCAACTATATATTGAGATGAAGCCGTCGCAGGTCTTATGGTCTGCGGCGGCTTTTATTTGTATCGATGGGGTTTAATAATCCTCTCGCCTGCTCGCCCCATCCTCTCGCCGTCTGTATTCATACGCGTGCCGAAAGGTGTGCATGGATGGGCGGCTGCAAGGGTAGGGTGGTGGCATAGGACATTTGGAGGGTGAGTCGGCTCGGCTGCCGACCATGCTGCTCCTGGGACGGCACCGACCGCGAACTCTCCCCGTTGGCGTCGCGCATTGCGCGCGGCCCTGCAAGGAGGTCATCATGGGTGCTCCCAAGACCGGTAACGTAAGGAACGTGGTGCTCGTAGGCCAAGGCGGGGTGGGCAAGACTTCACTCGCCGAGGCCATGCTCCACCTTTCCGGCAAGACCGCCCGCCTGGGCGGCCACGACGGCACCAAGCCCACGCTCGACTATGACCCCGAAGAGGTCAAGCGTGCATTTTCCATCTCGACGACCATCGCGCCGATCGACTGGAAGGGCGCGCGCATCAATGTGCTCGATGCCCCGTGCTACCCCGATTTTATCGGCGACGCCTTTGCCGCGATGAGCGTCTGCGAGACGGCTCTGTTTGTGGTCGACGCCGAGGCCGGCCCGCAGCCTACGACGGTTAAGCTCTGGTATGCCGCCGAGGACCTACGCCTGGCACGCGCGGTGTTCGTAAACCGCCTGTCGCGCTCCGAGGCCAGCTTTGCGACCACGATGGACCTGCTGCAGGAGCGCTTTGGCACGCGCCTGGGCGCCGTGACCCTTCCCTGGGGCGAGGGCGAGGACTTTGACGGCATCATCGACCTGGTGCGCATGAAGGCGCGCCACTGCAACGGCGCCGAGGCCGTTGAGTCGGAGATTCCCGATGAGTATCGTGCCCAGGCCGAGGAGGCCCATGACCATCTGTGCGAGCTGGTGGCCGAGGCTGACGACGAGCTGATGATGAAATACCTGGAAGGCGAGGAGACGCTGACGCAGGAGGAGCTTGAAGGCCTGCTGTCTAAGGCGATCGCCGAGCGCATCTTTGTGCCGGTCTTTGCGGGCGATTGCATTAAGGAGCAGGGCGTCAACTCGCTGATGGACGACATCGCCACGTACTTCCCGGCGCCGACCGACTACGGCGAGATGCCGCTCATCGACGGTGATTCGCTTAAGATTTCGAGTGACGATGACCGTCCGGTGGCGTTTGTGTTTAAGACGCTGGCCGATCCGCAGCAGGGCCGCATCAGCTTTATCAAGGTGCTGACGGGCACGCTTGAGCCGGGTCTTGAGTTGGTCAACGCGCGTACCCGCAAGAGCGATCGTTTGGCTCACTTGTATGTGATGTGCGGCCGCGATATGACCGAGGTTGGCCATGCCTATGCCGGCGACATCATCGTGGCGCCCAAGCTGGCTGCCGAGACGGGCGATACGCTCTCGATTACCGGCAAGGTCGAGGCTGCGGCGTTTAAGTTCCCCAACTCGCAGTACCGCATCGCCATCGAAGCCGAGAACCGCGGCGACGAAGAGAAGCTCTACACGTTTATCGAGAAGGCCTGCAAGGCAGACCCGACCATGAGCATCGACCGCGACGAGGAGACCGGCCAGACCATTATCTCCGCCGTTGGTGAAGCACAGGTTTCGGTGCTGCTCAACCGTCTGGAGGACCGCACCAAGGTCGCCGCCAAGAGCGTGCCGATCCGCATTCCGTATCGCGAGACCATCCGCCGCACGGCGAGCGCCCAGGGCCGCCACAAGAAGCAGACCGGTGGTGCCGGTCAGTACGGCGACTGCTGGCTGCGCGTGGAGCCGCTCATTGGGCCCGACGGCACGAGCGACGGCTACGAGTTTGTGGATGAGGTCGTAGGCGGCCGCATTCCGCGCTCGCTGATTCCCGCCGTGGACAAGGGCGTCCAGGAGACCATGAAGGACGGCATCATTGCCGGCTACCCGCTCACGGGCATTCGCGTCGCGGTGTACGACGGCTCGTATCACAGCGTCGACTCCAACGAGATGGCGTTCCGCGCGGCGGCACGCATCGGCCTGCGCAAGGCATGCGCCGATGCCGACCCGGTGGTGCTGGAGCCCATCGAGGAAATCACGGTGACGATCCCCGAGAGCTACGCCGGCGCCGTGATGGGCGACATCTCGGCCTCGCGCGGTCGCGTGACGGGCATGGAGACCGATGAGCGCGGTGACACCGTGGTCATCGCCCAGGCGCCGCTGGCCGAGCTGACGGATTACTCGACGCGCCTGCGCTCCATTACGCGCGGCACGGGTGACTTTACCATGAAGCCCGCTGGCTATGAGCAGGTTCCCTATGACGTTCAGGCCAAGCTGGTCGAGCGCTATGAGGAGGGCCGAGCTAAGTAACGTGTGGCTTTGTCTGCGCCACGCATGTCGATGCAAGGGCCGCTCTGGGTGATCCGGAGCGGCCTTTTTTGATCCCTAGGGGATTGCAAATCGGTTCTTGTCGTGGGTAGGGCTAGTCCCCTGACGCCTGGTTGCGGCCGGTGGCGTAGTCGATCTGCACATGCGGTTGCAGGTTATAACAGTACACGTGGAAGCACAGCGTCTTGCCGTGATCCTCGACCGATTGGGCCTCAAGGCGCACGCCGCGGCAGAGAAGTTCCTCTTCGTTGTACATGGGCGTGACGCGGTAGAGCACATGGTTGCCAGTGTCGCGGATGTAGCCGAGGATCTGCTCTTCAAACGGCAGCATGCCCGTCTCGTTGAGATAGCGCGTGCCGGTGAGGAGATTCTTGCGGTTGGCGTTTTCGCCGCAGAGTGACCAGGCGATGAGGTGGCAGCGGTTGTAGAGGCTCTGGCCCGGAATAAAGTCGTAGCGCTGCTGGTGCCAACCGGCGGGATGGATGCGCGAGATGTCGCCGCGCTTGCCTTGGCCGAGCGATTCGGGTCCTATGCAGGCGAGCGCTTTGCGGGTACGGCCCAGGCTGTCGAGTTTAGAGAACTTCTTAAAGCAGCCCTCCTCGGTGGCTCGTTCGTATTCATCGAGCGTGAACGACGGCGTGCCGAGCGGATGCGTGCCGTCGGCGCGGAGGGCAACGTAGGGGTTGCCGGCGTAGTCGGGAATGCTGTTGAGATATACGCCGCGGGCGCGGTTGAGGTCGGGGTTTTCGACCTCGTCGATGGGGGTGGCGACGCTGTCCGCGGAAGCGTCATCGGTGTCGCTTGCGGCGGAATCGGGGCCATCGCCAGAGTCTTGGCTATTTTGAGAGTCCTCGGAGCTCGCTGTTCCCGATTCGAGCCGGGCAACCAGGTCCGCCTCGTCGTCGGTGCGGCTGGGACTCTCGTTTTGCTTCTCGGCCAGAGCCGCCGCCTGCTCATCACTTTGCGGCGACAGCAACTTGGGCGCCCCATCGAGCGATCCCGTAAACAGCGCAAACCCCAGCACCACGGCGGTGCCGATGGAAAGTGCTTGCTTGTAGGCGGACTTGCGCGACATTGAGGCTCCTGGGTAGTCGGTTGCGAATCTACCAGTCTAGCAGGAGCCGACAGGGGCCGTTCTGTCGAACAAATACTTAAGATTTGGGACAAACACTCCTGATTTATTTGTCCCGCGGTCTAGATCGAGGTGGAGTCGAGCCAGTTGAGCTTGCACTCGAGAATGCGCTGCTCACCGGGCGTGCTGCTGCCATCGAGTAGTGTGAGGAGCATCTCGGCCGCTTCGCGGCGTTTCCCTGTTGAGGCCCGTGCGTCCCAGTTTTTGGCTAAATAGAGGGATGCGCTTTCCCGATGGGGTGGGTTTTGGAAAGCGCGCCCCGCTCCGGCGGCTCATTCCGGGACAGACTTTCCGGTTTAAGTGGAAAGCCTGTCCCATTCCGAGCATCTATTCTGGGACGGACTTTCCGCAAGGGGCTTCTATGAACGAGCTCGGCGCAAGATCATGACTAGAATTCCATCGCCGTTTACGCTCGTTTATCTAAAACGGACATATCGTTTTGGTTGAGAGCAGCTGACAGACAAGGGCGCCCGCATGGGTTGCGGGCGCCCTGTTTTTACGGGTAAACGGTCGGAAAATTCAGGTGAACGGTCAAATCGGGACACATCAAACGAAATATCATACGGACAACCGAATATACGGACGTTTGTGATAACCTAGTTGTCGATCAAGAACGGCGACCGGCACCCCCTGTGCGGTCGCCACTTGATACATCCAGTGGAGACAACAGGAGGCAAACACTATGTACGTAACCCTGCGCGAAGTCCTGGCAGAGGCCAACCAGCTCAACATGGCCGTTGGTGCTTTCAACACCCATAACCTCGAGATGTGCCCGTCGATTATCCGCGTCGCGGCTCGCCTGCACACTCCCGTGATCATCCAGACCTCCGAGGGCACCGCTAGCTACGTTGGCCACCGCAACCTGGTTGCTGTGTGCAAGTCCATGGCCGAGGAGTACGGCGTCAACGTTGTCCTCCACCTCGACCACGCCAAGAACTTCGACGAGATCCGCAAGGCTCTCGAGGCCGGCTATAGCTCGGTAATGTTTGACGGCTCTGCGCTTCCCTTCAAGGAGAACATCCTTGGTACCAAGCGCATCGTCGAGATGGCTCAGGCCCACGGCGCTTCTGTCGAGGCCGAGCTTGGCACCGTCGGCGGTACCGAGGATGGCGTCGCCGTTGCCGACGCCGATGTGCGCTACACCGATCCCGAGCAGGCTGTCGAGTTCATCGAGAAGACTGGCATCGACGCCCTTGCCGTCGCTATCGGTACCAACCATGGTCAGTACAAGTCCAAGACCAACATCTCCTTCGATCAGCTCGAGAAGATCCGCGATGCCGTGAACGGCTTCCCCTTGGTCATCCATGGCGGCACCGGTGTTAAGGATGAGGACGTCCGTCACGTCATCGACCTTGGTATCCGCAAGTTCAATGTTGGCACCGATCTGCTCGTCAACTGGAACAAGACCTCCAAGCAGTGCTATGACGAGCTCAAGGAGAACGCCTCCAACCGCAACATGGTTATGCCTGCTCAGAAGGCCGTCGAAGAGGTTGTCGAGCACCGTATCAGCCTGTTCAAGAATATCGTCGCTTAGGGACGAGGCGCACCGATGCAGATTACGGAGATGCTCAAGCGCGAAAACGTTCGCCTTGCCGATTCTGTCGATTCCTGGCAGGACGCGATCAAGCTTGCAATCGCCCCGCTCAACGAGGGCGGCTACGTCGAGGATCGCTATGCGGATGAGATCATCCGCGCCACCAACGAGATGGGTCCCTACTACGTGCTCACCGAAGACGTCGCGCTGATTCACGGTCGCCCCGAGGACGGCTGCATTAAGGGTCAGCTTGCCGTGACGGTCCTGAAGAAGCCCGTTAAGTTTTCGGAAGACAGCTTTGATGTTCGTCTTCTAGTCGCACTTGCGGCCGAGGATTCTAATTCTCATATCGAGGCCATGCAGGTGCTTGCCGGCATCTTTATGGACGAAGATAAGATCGAGCAAATCGTCGCTTCAGATGACGCCGACGAGATTTATCAGGCATTTACGGGAGCGGCGGCGTAAAACAGCGCCGCTTGGTGCGGGCGAGTCTATGTATTCGCCCGCACCTACCCCGAGGTGGGGCACGTGCCCCAAAAGGAAAGGAAATGACATGGTCAAGATTTTGTGCTGCTGCGGCAATGGTCTTGGAAGCAGCTTTGCCTGCCAGATGGCTATTGAGCAGGTTATGAAGAAGCTCGGGGTCCAGTGCAAGATGGACCACGACAGTGTTTCCAGCGCCGCGGGTGCCTCCAAGGGCTTTGACATGATTGTCGCTGCCGAAAACTTCAAGACGCAGATCGAGAGCTACAACACCGGTCTTCCCTGCGTGTTCCTTAAGCGTCTTGTCGATAAGAAGGAAATCGAGGAGAAGTTGACTCCGGTGCTCAAGGAGATGGGCGTCCTGGAGTAAGGGTCTTTTCACCTAGATTGATAGAAATGTACATGAGAAAAAGGGGTGTACAACATGGCTGTTCTTGAGTTTATTATCAATAACATCCTGACGCAGGCCGCCGTTGTTATCGGTCTCGTCGCCTGCCTGGGCCTTGTGCTTCAGAAGAAGCCGGCCAACGACGTGCTGCTCGGCACGTTTAAGACGATGCTCGGCTTCCTTGTTCTGGCTGCCGGCTCGAGCGTCATGCAGGGGTCTCTTGCCTACTTTGGCGATATGTTCAACTCCGCCTTCGGCTTCAACGGCATGACCGCCGTCGTCGCTTCCATCGAGGGCATTAACGGTCAGGCAATGACCGACCTCGGCCTTGGTTCCGAGATCGCCATCTGCCTCGCTGGCATCTTTGTGGTGAACATCATCCTCGCTCGTTTCACCAAGTTTAAATATGTGTTCCTGACTGGCCAGGCCCTTCTGTGGGAGTCCACGCTCTGCGTCGTGTTCGCCTTCTTCTGCGGCCTGCGCGGTATCCCCCTGATCGTCGTCAGCTCCATCGTCGGTGGTGCCTTCGCCACCCTCATGCCTGCCTTCGCTCAGCCCGTTGTCCGCAAGATCACCGAGTCCGATGACATTGCCCTGGGTCACTTCTGCACCTTTGGCTATATGTTCACCGCTCTTGTCGCAAGCATCACCAAGAAGCTCGCTGGCGGCAAGGAGTCCAAGTCCACCGAGGACCTCGAGATTCCGCAGTCCCTGTCCTTCCTCCAGGATACCTATGCTGCCGTCGGCCTGGTCATGATCGTCTTCTACCTGGTCGTCGCTGCTTTCGCTGGTCCCGCCGCTGCTGCTGACTACTGCGGCGCCACCAACTTCATGGTCTACGCTTTCCTCCAGGCCATGCAGTTCGTCGTTGGTCTGTACGTCCTGCTCGCCGGCGTCCGCCTGCTGCTCGCCGAGCTCGTCCCCGCCTTCCAGGGCATTTCGATGAAGCTCGTTCCCGATGCTCGCCCCGCTCTGGACTGCCCCGTCCTGTTCACCTATGCCCCTAACGCCGTTATCTTCGGCTTCGTGTTCACCACGCTTGGCTCGCTGATCGGCATGGCTATCACCGGCTTCATGGGCACCCTCGTCATCCCCGGCGTTATGTCCAACTTCTTCGCCGGCGGCACCGCAGGCGTCTTCGGTAACGCTATCGACGGTCGTCGTGGCGCCATCATCGGCTGCATCTTCCATGGCATCTTCATCATGATCCTGCCTGCGCTCCTGTCCCCGATGCTCGCTCAGATTGGCTTCGTGAACATGACCTGCACCGACGTCGACACCGTCGTCACCGGATTCTTCTTCATGGCCATCAAGTCCATCCTCAGCGTCTTTGGTATCGCATAAGGCTTCTTGTAGCGCTGACGAAGGTCCAAGTCTTTCTTAAAGGGGGTTGTTCCTGTGCCTGGTCCCCGGCAGGGGAACAACCCCCTTCGCTTATTACCGCTAGTGGAGGTTTCCAATGGGTTTGTTTGGATTTGGCAAGAAAAAGGAGAAGGCGGCTTCTGCCGCAGCCGAGACCGCGCCCGTTCTTGATCGAGATGCCGTTCTCGCCGCCGTTGAGGCGAAGCGTTCCGAGCTCGAGGGCAAGGAAGGTGTTGCTGCCGCAAACGTTCTAAACGAGATTGGTAAGCTTTACGCCGATGCCAACATGGTTGACGAGGCCGTTGAGGCATACGAGCAAAGTCTGGAAGCCAATCGCACGATGGGCAAGGCATCTGCGGCGTTGGTCAAGCTGTACAACAAAAAGCGCGCGGCCGCCGCTGAGGCAAAAGACGATGAGGCCATTAAGTACTACATGGACAAGGTTACCGAGATGCTCGCCATTTCCAAAGACCAGCTCCGTGGCAAATAATCGGGTAGTAAGAAGGGTTTCCTGGTATGGAAAAGACGCTGATTTTGCTGGCTGGACCTCCGGCTACGGGCAAAACCGATTTGGCGGACCGAATCAAGGCCCGCCATGCATCCGAGAGCTTTTTGAGCGTATCGCTTGATGACGTTAAGGAAGAGTATTGGGATACGTACGGCTTTAACAACGCCGAGGAAAAGGCACAGGTTGATGCGAACGCGCTTCAGGAGTGGTTCCGTCGTCTCGACGCGGCCATGGCGGACGGCCCGCAGATCATGTGCGATTATCCGTTTTCTGCCAAGCAGCACGACAGGCTCGCCGAGCTGGCCGATAAGCACGGCTATCGCGTTCTCACGATTCGCCTGGTCGCGGATCCCGTTATGATCAGCAAGCGCTACCGTGCTCGCGACCTTAAGCCGACGCGTCATCTTGCGCACATCGTGACGCATTACCACAAGGGCGATGTGCTCGAAGACCGTAGCACGGGTGACGATCTGGTCGATTTGGATACCCTTGTCGATCGCATTAAGAACCGCGGCTACGACACGTTTGAGCTGGGCCACACGATTGAACTCGATGTGACCAACGTCGACGCCGTTGACTATCCGGGCTTCTTGGCCAAGGTCGATGAGTATCTGGACGATTCTGCGTCTGTGGCCGATATTGCCGCCAAGGCGGGCGCTGAGCTTTCGGACGAGGATCTTTGTTCGCGCATCGACTACACGTTGCTTAAGCCGACCGCAACGTGGGACCAGATTGATGCCATTTGCGCCGAGGCATTTGAGTACGGTTGCGCCAGCGCCTGTATTCCGCCCTCGTATATCGCACGTGCGCACAAGGCCTATCCCGACCTTGCGCTTACTACGGTCATCGCTTTCCCGCTTGGCTATATGACGAGCACCGCGAAAGCCGCCGAAGCGGCAGATGCCTACGCCAACGGTGCTTCCGAGATCGACATGGTGATTGATCAGGGTATGGTTAAGGCCCGCGATTACAAGGCGATTGAGGATGACATTCGCGCCGTGCGCGAGGCCGTGCCGGATGCGACGCTCAAGGTCATCGTCGAGACGTGCTACCTGGCACAGGAAACCAAAAAGCCGATCTGCCATGCCGTTGAAGCTGCCGGTGCAGACTTTATTAAGACGTCGACGGGCTTTGGTACGGCCGGTGCCCAGGTAGAAGATGTCTATCTGTTTGCGCAGGAGCTCGGTGGTCGCGTGAAGGTCAAGGCATCGGGTGGCGTACGCACGAAAGAAGACCTTGCACTTATGTCGGGCGCTGGGGCCGATCGTATCGGCGCGAGCGCCAGTCCGCGCAAGCTTTTTGGCGCACGCTAGCCGGTACTCCGGGCGCTCCTTGCGCAAGGAACGCCCGGAACCGTTGATGAATTGGTGAGTCAGGCCCGGCTGGAATGGAAATATGTGCTGGTGTCGTTATCGATGTGTGTCTTTTGAGATTTAGCGGTTAACATTTATTAAAAAGCAACATCTGATAGCAAGGATTTTGGAAGCTGATTTAGATAGGGAGGGATGATGACCGATACGTCTGAGCTCGATTTTAGTGGCAGGGAGCAGCTGTATTCTCAGCTGTACGATATCCTGTTCCAGGGAATTACGAGCGGCGTTTACAAGATTGGCGACTACATTCCCTCCGAAAGCGATCTTATGAAGCGCTATGACGTTTCGCGCGCAACGGCGCGCAAGGCGATGGAGCTGCTTTCTAATAATGGCCTGATTGAGAAGAAGCGTGGCCGCGGATCCGAGGTCATTGCCAACGTGCCACTGAGCTCGCCCAAGCGCGTCTCGAGCTATATCAAAAAGAACGTAGATGAGCTTGCGGTGCCGCAAAAGCGACTGATTGAGTCCGGTGTTGTCGCCATGCCTCAACATGTTGCCCACGAGCTGGGTTTGACCGAGGGCACGAAGGCCTTTTGCCTTCGCCGCGTGCGCGTTTCGGGCGATCGTCCGTTTTATCTGGAGACGATTTACTACGAAGACGGCTTTGTCCCGCATGTTGCGGAACGCGACTTTTCCAAGGAATCGCTTCGCTCTTATCTCAATAACTCGTGCGATATTCGCTGGAGCCGTGTGAGCCAAAAGATTGGAGCTTGCGTTGCTACCGACGAGCAGGCCGAGCTTTTGGGCATCAGCTCCGGTGCTCCGCTGCTTAACATTACGAGGGTTTCTCATGACCAGCAGAATGTGCCCCGTGAGTATGTGGAGTCGTTCTATCGCGCCGACCTCTACCACCTCGAGATCGAACTCGATTAAGGGGCTCTCCGTTCCACTCTGATGCGGCGGCGCTTTTGACAAACAATTCAGTCCGTACATTTCTATATCATCATGTATGTAAGGAGTACATTATGGCAATCAAGGTATTTGCCGACGGTGCCAATCTCGAGGGCATGCTCGACATGGCCGAGAACGGTAACGTTCAGGGCTTTACGACTAATCCCTCGCTTATGAAGGCGGGTGGCGTGACCGATTACCGCGAGTTCGCCAAGACCGTGCTCGAGCACATCACCGATGTCTCGGTTTCGTTTGAGGTCTTTGCGGACGATAAAGCGGGCATGGAGGCCGAGGCTCGCGAGATTGCGACTTGGGCTGACAATGTGTATGTCAAGATTCCGGCACTCAACACCAAGGGTGAGTCGACCGCGGCGCTCGTTAAGCGCCTTTCTGCCGACGGCATCAAGGTAAATGTTACGACGATTTTTACTCCCGAGCAGGTCGATGAGTTTGTGGACGCTGTCTCCGCTGAGACGCCGTCTATCATCTCTATCTTCGCCGGCCGTATTGCCGATACCGGCGTTGATCCGCTGCCGTTGATGGCTGAGTCTGTCAAAAAGGCCGCGGCAAAGCCGCAGTGTGAGGTGCTCTGGGCGTCTACCCGTGAGCTGCTGAATATCTATCAGGCCGAGTCCGTGGGGTGCCAGATCATTACCGTTCCCAACGGCATTCTGGCCAAGCGCAAGAACGTCGGTAAGGACCTCATGGAGTACTCGCTCGACACCGTTAAGGGTTTCGCGCGTGATATCGAAACGCTTGGATTCCACATCCTGCCGTAACCGGACAAGTTGAGTTGTCTATATCGGTTGATGGCAGAAGGAGTAAGGGTCGTCGTTGCCTGTACGGCGGCGACTCGTAATGCCCCAAGTTGGCAAAGGCTCCTGGCTTTTGTTGTCTTGGGGCTTTTGTGTTTTAGGGTGAAATGTCTGCCTGGCACGCCATCTTAAAAATGAAGATCATAAGCGTTGCCGTCTGTACCATGGGTATCGCCCACACGTATATGGACCAGAAAACGATTCAAAATGAATGCGCCGCCTGTGGCATTGAGCACAAGGTTGAGGCCCAGGGTGGTCTGGGTATCGAGAAGGAGCTGACGCAGGAAGACGTTGACTCCGCCGACATCGCGACCGTGCCTATGGCTGCGCTCAAGAAATGGCTGCACCACACGCTGATCGATCAAGGTCTCGCCTCCTTCGAGGTTGACTGGAAAAGGTCGTCGCGTGGGCTTAAACGAGTGAATTGCCCCGGCATCGCATTATCCAGTGCCGGGGTTGTTCTCAAGAGAGGAATTCGTATGACCAACCAGGAGCTGGCGAAGGTCGCCAATGAGGTCAGGAAGGGTGTCGTGACCGCGGTCCATGCCGCCAAGTCGGGGCATCCGGGCGGATCGCTTGGCGCCGCCGACATTATGACCTACCTCTACTTTGAGGAAATGGATGTCGACCCGGCGAATCCGAACCGTGCTGAGCGCGACCGCTTCGTGCTCTCCAAGGGACATTGCGCTCCGGCACTCTATGCCGTGCTTGCTGAGCGCGGGTTCTTTCCCAAGGATGAGCTCGAGACGCTCCGACATATCGGCAGCCGACTGCAGGGCCATCCCAATATGAACGACACGCCGGGCATCGACATGTCGACCGGTTCGCTCGGCCAGGGCATTTCCGCTGCGGTTGGAATGGCGCTTGCCGCAAAGCACTGGGGCGACAGCTACCGCGTCTACACACTGCTGGGCGACGGCGAGTGCGAGGAGGGCCAGGTGTGGGAGGCGGCCATGTTCGCCGGTAATCACGATTTGGATAACCTTGTCGCCATTGTCGATCACAATGGCCTGCAAATTGACGGCAGTATCGACGAGGTTAACTCGGCTATGCCTCTTGCCGACAAGTTCCGTGCCTTTAAGTGGCATGTGATCGAGCTCGCCGACGGCAACGACATGGCACAGATTGCCGCCGCCTTTGCCGAGGCCCGCAAAGTGAGCGGGTCACCGGTGGCCATTATCGCCGAGACGGTGAAGGGCAAGGGCGTCTCCTTTATGGAAAACCAGGTGGGCTGGCACGGCAAGGCGCCCAACGATGAACAGTTTGAGCAGGCCATGGCCGAGCTCGTAGTAGCAGGGGAGGAGCTCTAATGGCAGACGTCAAGAAGGTCGCCACGCGCGTTAGCTACGGCGAGGCACTTGTCGAGCTGGGCAATGAGCGCGATGACTTTGTGGTTCTCGATGCCGACCTGGCCGCCGCCACGCAGACCGGTAAGTTTAAGGCCGTTCACCCTGAGCGCTTCTACGACGCCGGCATTGCCGAGAGCAACTTGATGGGGCTTGCCGCCGGCATTGCGACCACGGGTCGCGTCGCCTTTGCGAGCACCTTTGCCATGTTCGCCGCCGGTCGTGCGTATGAGCAAGTGCGTAACTCCATCGGCTATCCGCACCTCAACGTCAAAATTGGCGCTACGCATGCGGGCATCTCGGTCGGTGAAGACGGCGCTACGCATCAGTGTTGCGAGGATATCGCGCTCATGCGCACGATTCCGGGCATGACGGTGATTGTCCCCGCCGATGATGTCGAGGCTCGCGCCTGCGTGCGCGCCGCCTATGAGTTTGAGGGTCCGGTCTACATGCGTTTTGGCCGCCTGGCTACGCCGGTCATCAACGACCACGAGGACTATGAGTTCAAGATTGGCCGCGGCGTGGTCGTGCGCGAGGGGTCCGATGTGACCATCATCGCATGCGGCCTCATGGTCGCCGAGGCGCTTGAGGCTGCCGAGGTGCTCGCTGCCGAAGGCATCGATGCCGAGGTCATCAACATGCATACGATCAAACCGCTTGATGAGCGCCTAGTGGTTGCCAGCGCGACGAAGACCGGTCGTGTGGTGACCGCCGAGGAGCATTCGATTGTCGGCGGATTGGGCGAGGCCGTTGCGGCGGTGCTCGCGGAGCAGCACCCGGTGCCTATGCGCCGCGTTGGCGTGCGCGATGTGTACGGCGAGTCTGGCCCTGCGGTCGATTTGCTGCACAAGTACGGTCTGGACGCCGAGGGTATCGAGGCCGCGGTCAGGTCCGTGTTGTAAGGAGTGTTTTCTATGGGATTTGTATCTGCCAATCAGGTAACGATTGGGCATGCCGCCGCATCGCGCGAGGATGCTTTGCATTATTTGTCTGAATAGGCTGTTGGGCTTGGCTTTGCCAACGATGCTTCTGCCGTCGAGGCCGCCTTTATCGCTCGCGAGAACGAGGCCGAGACTGGCCTTGTCGCCGGCTTTGCCGTTCCTCATGCCAAAAGCGACGCGATCCATGCGCCGGGCGTTGCCGTGCTCAAATTGGCCAAGCCCGTCGAGTGGCCGAGCTTTGACGGCGTGCCCGTCGATGTTGCGCTTGCGCTGTATGTTCCCGCGGGCGAGGCTGGAACCACGCATCTGCGTCTGCCCTCCAAGGCTGCCGTGATGCTGATGGATGCCGGTTTCCGTGACAAGGTGCGCGCGAGCACCGATCCCGCCGAGATCGCGGAGCTTATTAACGCCGGGCTCGAGGGTTAGGTGCAACCAGCCCGCTCAATCAATTGATCCTTCTCCAAGGAAAAGGGCCGCAACGCCATACGATGTTGCGGCCCTGCTTGCGTTTTCCCAGATAAAACCTGCCAAAATAAACCCGTCCTCTTTTGGCGGGTTGGCGGGGTAATGCCCGCCGCAACTTATGGCACGGTTGGGATGTGTACGCTTTAAAGAGCGGAACACATGGTTAGAGAGATGCGCTCGTCTCTCTAAACGTCTCTCTAAAGAGAAAGTCGGTTAGAGAGATGGCCTTAGATAATCTAGCAGTGAATTTGATACATCTCTCTAAATAACTCTCTAAAACTAGGCGCTTATCTCTCTAAAGTTAGAGAGATATACTAAACTCTAGAGAGATAAATCTATTGTTTTAGAGAGACGGAATGCCAATGCTGCTGGATGAACCTCTTGGCCTCATCGTTGAGCGCCTTCGCAGGCGGGGGACCGATGACGCATCGGTAGAAGTTAAAGCCTGCACGAATAAATTGAGTGCAGACGTATGGGAGACAGTGAGTGCTTTTGCGAACACTGCGGGCGGGCTCATTATTTTGGGCCTGAACGAAGCCGAAGGATTTGTTCCTTCTGCCAACTTTGCTATCGACAGGGTGCGCGACCAGTTTGTTTCGGGTATCGGAGACGGAGGCTCAGCGGCGGTGGTGACCCATGCGCCGCGGTATGAGCTTGATCGAGGCGAGGTCGACGGGCTCCAGGTACTTCTGGTGCGCATCTTTGAACTTGAGCTCAAAGCGAAGCCATGCTATATCGGCGCGCGCGGCGTGCAGAACGGTAGCTACAAGCGCGTGGATGATAAAGATATCAAGATGTCGCCCGCTGAGCTATATGAGCTACAGAGTGCGCTGCTTCCGAGTGATGCAGACGGTACGGTGGTTTCGGAGGCAACAGTCGAGGATTTGGATCCAGATGTCGTGCGGTCCATTATCGCAAATCGCCGGCTGCAGACCCCGCGCGTTTTGCGCGGGGCCGATACGCTGGAAAAGCAGCTGGCCAGACTCAATATCACTACAAAGGATGGAGCTGTGAAGCTCGCGGGGCTGCTGTCGGCGGGAATTTACCCCCAGCAGTTCTATCCCAAGCTGATGATCGATGTCGCCGTTCATTCCGATGTGGAAAAATCTGCTCCTGGGCAACCCCGGTTTATTGACCGCCAGTTGTGCGATGGCCCGATTCCGGCTTGCATCGAAGATGCCCTCGCTGCGATCGGACGAAACTTGCGCAAAGCGGCGATAGTGCGAGGCGCTGGTAGAAGGGAAGATTGGGAAGTACCCCAGGAGGTTTTGCGCGAGGCCTTGGCGAATGCTTGCATCCATCGAGAGTATTCGCCCATGTTTGTGGGGCAGGCCGTGAGCGTCGATATCTACCCAGACAGAATAGAGATCAAAAACCCCGGCGGGCTTTGGGGCGGAAAGACGGTGGACAATCTTGCGGACGGGGAATCGCGCTGCCGAAACCCAAAGCTCATGAGTCTGATGGGGGCGACGCCGTTAGAGCATGCTGAGGGGGCTGTTGCGGAAAGTCAGGGATCTGGCATCCCGGCTATGATTCGCGAGATGGAGTCTCGTTCGCTTGGCAGGCCGAAATTTATCGTTAAGGCCGATTCGTTTACGGTGCTGCTTTCCCGGCACGGGGCGGAGCTTGCTGAAAACCGCATGTGGATTCAGGGCCATGTGGACACCGAACTGACGCATCGCGAGGAAACATTGCTCATGTTTATGCGGGAGCATGGGTGCGTATGCGATGTTCAAAAAATACGAGAGGCTTTGAAGTGGGATTCGGATGACATTCGCCTGATCTGCGGGGGCCTTGTCAATAAACATGTCCTGTCAAAATGTGGCAAAGACACGTTTGAAATTATCGATATGAGCAGAGAATCGTCAGCTTCGACGGCGGATAGGATTTTGGAGGCTCTCGGCGCCGGAATGGATATGACGGCGCGAGAAATAGCGGTTGCATCGGGGGTCAAGATTTCGTCCGTCCGTTACCATCTGCCAAAAATGGCGGATAAAGGACTCATTGAAGTAATGGGTTCATCGACGAGCCGCAACCGCCGCTATCGGAAGAGGTAGATGCAGCCGAGTCGCCTCTCTAGTGTCTCTCGAAGTTAGATGGATACTAGAGAGGTGGTGGCTCCGCGATATTTTCCAAGATAAAACCTGCCAAAATAAACCTGTCCCTTTTTGGCAGGTTACTGGTTCATGTTGCCGTGGATGTAGGGGGTGACCTCGGGGGAGATGTGGCCGCAGCCTAGGTTGCGCAGCGCGGACTCGATGGCGGCGGGCAACGGGGTCTTGCCCTCGCCGTCGACGGCAGCACCGCCGAGGGCGGCAATCTTGGCGACATCTGCGGGTGCGGCCTCGATATGCATGCACCCGCCGACCAAGCGCGCGCGAACCTGCGCCAGACCAAGATCGTGCAGGTAGTCCTCGCAGGCGCGGATTAGATTGACCTTCTCGCGCGTGAGCTCCTCGCCCGTAGGGACGCGTGTGGCCAAGCAAGCGCCTGCCGGCAGGTTCCAAACGGGGTAGCCCCATGCGCGCAACAGCTTGCGCTCTTCGTCCTTGGTAAAGCCGACCTCCATGAGAGGGGAGCGTACGCCGAGCTCTTTTGCCGCGCGCATGCCGGGGCGGTAGTCACCACGATCGCTTGCATTGCTGCCATCGATGACGGTGAGAAAGCCCAGCGACCTGGCGTGGTTGACGATGGCGGTAAAGCCGGCGCGCTTGCAGTGGTAGCAGCGGTCGGCATCGTTGCAGGCTACTTGGGGGAGCTGCAGCTGATCGACCGAAAGATTGAGCACGGGGAGCTTAAAATGCGGCCCCTCATTGGCTTGTCCATCAACGGAGCGCTCAAACGAGGTCTGTTCAGGCGTGCCGATGAGCGGCGTGGTGAGGTGAACGAGAAGCGTGCTGGCGGGCATGATGCGGGCGCAGACCGCGGCCAAAAAGCTGCTGTCGACGCCGCCGGAAAAGCCGATGGCGACGCGTCCATATGCCAAAAGCAGCCGTTCGAGCGCTGCGAGTTTGTCCTGAAGCTCCTCTGCAGGTGCGGTGGTGTCTGAAAACATGAAACGATCCTTGCTATTGAGTACTCGGTCGAAAACTATAATCCTACCGGGCTGCTTGTCATAAGATTTCTACCTATGTAACGAAAGTGCAATATGCTATATACGTTATATACAAGTTTGTAAAGTGCGGTAGAGTGGCAGTAACGCAATCAGGTGAGGGGACCGATATGATTAAGGCTGTAATTTTTGACATGGACGGAACGCTGGTCGATACCGAGCGTCTGGGCATCAAGGCGTGGAAGGCGGGCGCCGCCGAGCTTGGGGTCGCGATTGATGATGCGCTGATCCATCAGTTTATCGGTCGCACGCTGCCCGATGTCATGGACATTCTTGAGGCGCATTACGGCAGCAGAGAAACCGCTGAGGCGATCTATCATCGCCACAAGGAGATTCGCGACGAGATAGTCAAGACCGATTTGGAGCTTAAGGCCGGTGCCGCCGAGTGCATAGACGAGCTGCTGGCTGCGGGCTATCACGTGGGCCTGGCGACGTCGTCGCGTCTCGTTACGGCCGAGCGCAACCTTAAGATGGTCGGTCTTTTTGACAAGTTTGAGACGGTGACCTGCGGCGGGGACGTCGTGCACGGTAAGCCCGACCCCGAGATGTATCTGCTCGCCTGCGAGCGCGTGGGCTTTGCTCCCGAGGAGTGTGCCGTGGTCGAGGATTCGCGCAACGGCTGCGTCTCGGGCATTACGGCCGGCTGCCACGTCTTTGCCGTCCCCGATATCGTGCCGCTGCCGCAGGACGTGGTGGACGGCTGCGAGGCCGTGCTCGATACGCTGTTCAATCTGCCGGCGGCGGTCAAGGCCGTGTGTTAGCGTTCGCACGCGAGTCGCCATGCCCCGCGCCCGATCCCGCGGGACGGTGACGGCAACGGCGCCTGCGTGGAAGCGCTGACGCAGTCAGCCCCTTTTATCACGCCAAGATTGCTGTTTTGGCCGATAAGAGGGGCATTGTGCTTTAAGCGACTGGGGCTGCGGCCTTGGTAAGGAGCTGGCGGAGGGTTATGACGCTACAAGTTACTCCAGGAGCCAGTCGATCACGTTGCGCTTGCGGACTCCTTCGTAGTTCGCGTCCGCAAACAGCGTGTCGAGCGTAAGAAGCGTCTTGGGGTAGTTGTCTCGGACTTTCTTAAAGGGGGCCAACTCTCGATCGAGGGTAGTTTCGTCGAGCGTTGTGGCTGAAACCTGAAAATAGGCTGTCTCGTCTGACTTTAGGGCAACAAAATCAATTTCCCCGCCGTCGATATCGCCCACGTAGACGTCGTATCCACGGCGTAGGAGCTCGAGATAAACAACATTTTCGAGGATATGACCGATATCGCTGCTTTGGGTTTTGACGAGAGCGCCTCTAAGTCCAAGGTCAACGGCGTAGTATTTGCCGTTTGTTGAAAGAAGCTGCCGACCGCGCACGTTATAGCGCGGAGCAAAGTACAGCACAAGGCTGTCTGTTAAGCCTTTGAGGTATTTGGCTACGGTTTTCTGGTCGGTTTTGTTGCCGTTGGACGAGAGCGTGTCGGAGATTTTTTTAATCGAGATCCGGTTTCCAATGCTATGGAGTAGGAACTTGGTGATATCGCGCAGGGTCGGGACGTCCGAGACCTTCAGGCGTTCGATAACGTCGCGTATGACGATGGTATCGTAGAGGCTCATAAGATAATCGCGCGCCTGGGGTCCCTGAATACCCGTCTCGGCGATAAAGGGAAAAGAGCCCCTGGTTATGTACTCGTCAAACAACTGCGCGGGAGCCTTTCCGTCATTGGTTTTTGCCGAGCAAAACTCTTTAAAGGATAGGGGCAGCATCTTGAGCTCTACGTAGCGGCCGGAGAGCAAAGTTGCCAGCTCGCTCGAGAGCAGATAAGCGTTGGAACCGGTTATGTGGAGGTCGACATTGTCCTTGATAAAAAGACTGTCGACGGCTTTTTCGAAATGCTCGACGTGCTGTATCTCGTCCAGAAAAACGTAGTTCATCTTATCGGGGACGAGTCTGGCGGAAATGTAGTCGTAGAGCGCTCTATACGACGTAAGCGACTCGAACTCCAGGTCTTCAAAGTTGAGGGATATAACCTGGTCGCCTGTGATTCCATGATCGCGCAGGTAGCTACGGTAGATTTCGAATAGCTTTGATTTGCCGGACCTTCGCACGCCCGAAACGACCTTGATGACGTGTGAGTCTTTCCACGAAATGAGCCAGTCGAGGTACTGTTTGCGATCAATCAGATTCATGAAACCCCTTTCTTGGCGAGAAAAAACTGGAGCAAAATCAATACTTATAGGAAATATCTAAAAATATGGAATTGAGTCTATTCTAACAAAAAAGTTAATGAAAAATGGATTACATTCCATAAATATCCGTAGCTGCAGGTCCGGCTAAACGGGGAGGGCACATGGGGCCAGTAAAAAACGCCGCAGCGGGCCTGTTTCCGTTGCGGCGTTTTTTGTTACAAGTAGGCGCCCAGGTTGATGTCGGTTATTGGGGCCGCGGATGGGCCCGTCGGGTGCTGCTCGGCCTTTTGGGTGCTCACGCGCTCGAGCAAGAAGGGGCGCACGAGCTCCTGACGGTTAATGTCCTCGGTGGCCGTGACCGTGGTGACGGTGCGCGCGGCGGAGCCGATGCGGACTCGTTTGGTCTTGGCGGCAGGTTTATCCTCGATTTGTTCCATGAGCAGCTGCACGCCCTTGCGGCCGATCTCGTAGCCCGGTGGTGCTACCGTGGTGAGGGGGACCGATCCGCTCCAGGCAAGCGGGTTGCCATCGCAGCCGGCCACGCGGACCTGCTCGGGGACGGAGATGCCTTTGTCTATCAGCGCCGAGATAACGCCCGACGCCAGTACGTCGGTCAGGCCGATGACAAAATCGGGGCGCTCGTCAGCAGGGCGTTCGGCAATCTGGGTACCGATGCTGTAGCCGTCGGCTGCGGTATTCCACTCTCCGGCATCGATGACCTCAATTTTGATATCGGGATGCAGGGCAAGTGCCTTGTGGATGCCAAGGACGCGCAGGGTGAGCTGCATAAATGCCGCTCGGCCTACAACGACGATGCGGTGTGCGCCGCGGGCGATGGTGAGCTCGGCGATAATGCGCCCCTGTGCCTCGTTGTCGGCGGCCACGTAGTAACCGGGTTCTGAACAATGGACGTCCAGATGGACGATGGGGACGGGAATCTTGGTCATGGCGGGGTGCCAGTCGGGGGACGCCATGGGCTGAACTATGACGCCGGACATCTGCGTGCCCATAAAATAGCGCAGGTAATGATCCTCGAGAATATCGTCGTTATCGGCATTGGCGATGAGCAGGTCGTAGCCGTGCTTGCGGGCCTCGTTGTGGGCGCCGCTGGCGATTTGGAGTGAAAAGCCGTGATCGAGACGAGGGAGCACCAGGCCAAAGGACTTGGTGGCGCCGCCCGCGAGCTGACGAGCGCTTTGGTTGGGCAGATAGCCAAGGCGATTGATGGTCTCGTTGATGAGCTTGAGGGTCTCGGGGCGCAACTTTTCGGGATGGTTGAGTGCGTTGGAAACCGTGCCCAACGAAACCCCGGCTTCGCGCGCGACGTCGCTGATTTTTACCTTTGCCATAGCGGCCCCTTTGATGCGTTTCAAGTACAAGCCAGATTGTAGCATCGCCCGCCCCCAGGGTGTCAAAACCTGCCAATTAGGGACAGGTTTATTTTGGTAGGTTTTATCTGGGGAAACGCCGTTGCCAGCGCGACCACCACGAAGGGGACAGGCACCTTTGTGGTGGTTTGAGCTGCCCGGGCCTTCAATTGTCTCGATCTGTAACATCTGGACGGCAAAACTGGCTCTACCTGTTACAGATCGAGACATAGTGCAGGGGCCGAACCGCAATGTCTCGATCCGTAACGCTAAGCCGGCTTATTGCGGCCCAGATGTTACAGATCGAGATTTTTAGCCAGAACAGAGCGCCGCCCCGGTCCAAATCACCACAAAGGTGCCTGTCCCCATTGTGGTGGTTTGGACCCGCTGGACGTGTGTGCATCGGGTGGTATCTAAGTTGAGATACCACATCTGGTATATCAGCTTGCGCCTGCGTGAGTACAATACTCGAACGTTATGCGTCTCAGCGCCCCTTGTGCGTGGACGTCTTGCAGTCACGCGAACGAAGGGATTTATCCTATGTGCGGAATCGTCGGCTACACCGGCTCTGATATTGCAAAGAACATCCTGGTCACGGGCCTCAAGCGCATGGAGTATCGCGGCTATGACTCCTCGGGCGTTGCGCTCGAGGTGGGCGAGGGCGCCGCGGCGCACCTCGACGTCATCCGCCGCGTGGGCAAGGTCGCGGGCCTGGAGAGCGAGCTTTCCAACATCGACAGTGACGCTACCTGCGGTATCGGTCACACCCGTTGGGCCACCCATGGCAAGCCTTCCGTTGTCAACGCCCATCCCCACACCAGCTGCGACGGTCGCATCGCCATCGTCCACAACGGCATCATCGAGAACTTCGCCGAGCTGCGCGAAGAGCTGGAGGGCCGCGGCCACCACTTTAAGAGCGAGACCGATACCGAGGTCTTCGCGCATCTGATCGAAGAGGCTTATGCCGAGACGCACGACCTGATGGCCTCCGTGCGCGAGGCGTGCACCCACGTGGTCGGTGCCTATGGTCTGGCCGCCGTGTGCGCTGACGAGCCCGGCGTGATCGCCGTGGCCCGCAAGGATTCCCCGATCGTGGTCGGCGCGGGCGAGACCGGCGCCTATGTCGCCTCCGATGTCATCGCGCTCATCGACGCCACCCGCGATGTCGTGGTGCTCGAGGACGGTCAGTTTGCCAAGCTCACGCCCGCAGGCGTCGAGTACGCCGACGAGGCCGGCAACGCTATCGAGCCCAAGGTCACCCACATCGACTGGGACCTGGACATGGCAGAAAAGGGCGGTTATCCCGACTTTATGCTCAAGGAAATCCACGAGCAGCCGCGCGTCGTGCGCGACACGCTGGTCGGTCGTATGACGCCGGCCGGCGAGCTCGACATCGACGAGCTGGGCCTTTCGCTCGAGGAGCTCAACGACATCGACCGCGTCTACGTGATCGCTTGCGGAACCAGCTATCACGCTGGCCTCATCGCCAAGAATCTCATTGAGGGCTGGGCTCGCATCCCCACCGAGGTGGAGGCGGCCAGCGAGTTCCGTTATCGCAACCCCATCATTACGCCGACGACGCTCGTCGTTGCCGTGTCCCAGTCGGGCGAGACGGCCGATACCCTTGCCGCCATTCGCGATGCGCGCATCAAGGGCGCCAAGGTCTTCGGCATCACCAACGTGGTGGGCAGCCCCGTGGCGCGTGAGAGCGACGGCGTCATCTACACCAAGGCCAACAAGGAGATCGCGGTCGCCTCGACCAAGAGCTTCATCGGCCAGGTCGTGAGCCTGACGCTGCTGGCTCTGCTGCTGGCGCAGGTCAAGTACCGCCTGACCACCAAGCAGGCGCGCATGCTGTTCCGCGAGCTTTCCGATACGGCCGAGCAGATCCAGTGGATTTTGGATACCCAGACCGAGGCCGTGCATGAGGCCGCCCTGCTGTGCAAGGACGCGCAGTCCGCACTGTTCGTGGGTCGCGGCATGGGTGCCGCTATCTCCTACGAGGGCGCGCTCAAGCTCAAAGAGGTCAGCTACCTGCACGCCGAGGCCTACGCCGCCGGCGAGATGAAGCACGGCCCCATTGCCCTGATCGACCCGGGCTTCCCCGTCATCGCCGTGGCCACCAAGAGCGCCACCTACGACAAGACCGTGTCGAACCTTATGGAGTGCAAGGCACGCGGCGCCAAGGTCATCGTCGTTGCCACCGAGGGCGACGAGGAGATCAACAAGATCGCCGACTGCATCATCCGCGTGCCAGCAGTCCGCGACGTGTTCAGCCCCATCACGGCGAGCGTCCCGCTGCAGCTGCTCGCCCGCGAGGTGGCCATCCTGCGCGGTTGCGACGTTGACCAGCCCCGCAACCTGGCGAAAAGCGTCACGGTCGAATAATCGAGTTCCGTCGTTCTAACAACTAAGGCCCGGCTCCGCATCAAGTGACGGAGCCGGGCCTTGTTGCATTTGCCCAGATAAAACCTGCCAAAATAAACCTGTCCCTTTTTGGCAGGTTAGCGAAGCTTGCTGGTCTCGAAGTACTCGGGGAATTGGTCCAGAACTTCGGTTTGGTTGCGGAACATCATGTGCAGGTGCTTGCTGACCAAAAAGCTCGCTTCGATGGGGTCGCGACCGGCGATAGCGCGGCGAATCTGCTTGTGCTCGTTCACGATGTCCCGATTGTCGAGAACCTGCGTGGCGGCGCGCAGCCAGCGGAAGCGCTCCAGGTCGGCATTGGTCTCTTCGAGCCACGACCAAACGGTGCTGCGACATGCAATGCTAAAAATCATGTGATGCATGAGGTTGTCGCTCAAAAAGAAGCCGATGCGATCCTCTTCGGCCATGGCCTTTTCCTGCAGCGCGATGGCGCGGTCGAGCTGCTCGATGCCGGCCGACGTGGCGCGCGCACAGCACTCCACGATCACCTGCTTTTCGAGATGCTCGCGGATGTAACAGGCACTCTCGGCAAGGGTGAGGTTGATGGGCGAGACGTAGGTACCGCTCTGGGGCACGGTGCGCACCAGGCCCTCTTGCGCCAGACGCACCAGTGCCTCGCGCACAGGGGTGCGCCCCATATCCAGGTCGTCGCAAAGTTGCTTGACACCCAGCTTTTCGCCCGGCTTGTAGTCCAGGTAGACGATTTTGCGTCGAATGGTGTGGTAGGACTGGTCCTGTAGGCTCGTTTCCTGCTCGCCGACGTGCATCGATTCTTCCATAGCGCCTCGCAACTGTTCTATCAGACTCATATGTCAGTTGTTAATTATGCCGCGAATCAGCTCTCCGCGGTGGGTAATTCGGCTGTTGCCCAAGAACTATTGCGGCATCTTAGTCTGTGTTTGCGCAAGGCTGCGCTCAATGTTGCCGTATCATAAGCCGTCGCAAACGTGAAATAGAAAGAAGGAATCCCATATGCAACTGGCAAATTTCGTACGCGAGCGCTGGAAAGGCGTCTTGTTCTGCCTGATTATCGCCATTCCCGCGACGTTGCTCGGCAAACAAATTGAAGTGGTCGGCGGTCCGGTATTTGCCATCCTCTTTGGCATGGTCCTGGCGCTCGTCTTTCCCAAGAATCGTCGCGAACAGCTCGCCGCCGGCGTCACCTATACGTCTAAAAAAGTCTTGCAGTACGCGGTAATCCTGCTTGGCTTTGGCATGAACCTCTCGCAGATTCTGTCCAAGGGCGCCCAGTCGCTGCCGATTATCGTGGCGACAATCTCGACTTCGCTTGTCATTGCCTTTGTGCTCTGCCGCGTTATGAACGTGCCGAGTAAGATCGCGACGCTTGTGGGTGTGGGTTCGTCGATTTGCGGCGGTTCTGCCATCGCCGCGACCGCGCCCGTCATCGATGCCGACGATCGCGAGATTGCCCAGGCTATTTCGGTCATCTTCCTGTTTAACGTTATCGCGGCGCTCGTGTTTCCGACGCTCGGCGGCATGCTCGGGCTGACCAACGAGGGCTTTGGCCTGTTTGCCGGCACCGCCATCAACGACACCTCGTCGGTAACGGCTGCGGCGAGCGCCTGGGACAGCATGCATCCCGGCGCCAATGTGCTCGAAAGCGCCACAGTGGTCAAGCTCACCAGGACGCTGGCCATTATTCCCATTACGTTGGTGCTCGCATGCTGGCAGATGCATCTGGCGCGCAAGGCCGGCGGCGACGCCAAAAGCACGTTCTCGCTTAAACGCGCGTTTCCCATGTTCGTGCTGTTCTTTGTGCTGGCGAGCGTAATCACCACGGTGCTTCAGCTTCCTGCATCCGTTACGGCGCCTATCAAGGAGATGTCGAAGTTCTTTATCGTGATGGCCATGGCGGCTATTGGCTTTAATACCGATATCGTCGAGCTGGTCAAAAAGGGCGGCAAGCCCATCGCATTGGGCTTTTGCTGTTGGATTGGCATTGCGTGCATGAGTTTGGGAATGCAGCACGTGCTGGGAATCTGGTAGAGAAGCAGCTTATTTGCGTGCTGCGTGCTGGCGAGCGCATCCTCGCGGTGGAGCGATAGGAGCTCTTGCGGGTATGGCTTGTCCGCAGGTTTATAGGTCCCGAAGAGCTCTTATCGCCCCGCCAGGATGGCGATGCGGGGCAACTCATATACTCGCAGGACGGCGGCTTCTGCCCTATAGTGTTTGGTGAGCAATATCGTTCAATTTTGAAACACTCGCCCGCGCGGCCGTCGGTGGCGGCGTGGCGCTGAGGACGGGGCGCAATATGAACAGTGACGCCAAGCTGCAAATCTTGATCGAGGCCTTGGCTGCTGCCGGGGCCTCGGCATTGGCAATCGATGCGCGTGGGGACGTCGCGATTTCGACCATGAATGACGCGGCGCTTGAGCGGGATGTGGCGGCTTTTGTCGCTGAGCGCCTCGACCGTATAGGAGACGGCGCGCGTCTGGTTATGGGGCGTGCGGGTACGCGCCTGAGCCTGACCGTTCGCCCCACCGACAAAGAAGGCGGGGGCCTTTGGGTCGTCGTGGTCCGCGAGGTACGCGGCGCCGCGGCACATGCGGGCATCGAGTGGCTCAACGCCGACGAAGTTGAGGCCCGCTACGAATCGAGCGCGTACGGCATCGTTGAGGGGGCGGCCTCGGTAGCTGCGCCGGTCGCCGAGAGCTACGCGCGCGGTGTGCCCCTTATGCTCGAGGGCGAGCTGGGAGCGGGTCAGATCGAGATCGCCAAGCGCCTCTATCTGGACGGTCCTTTTGCCGATCAACCCTTTGTTGCCGTTGCGCTCGATGAGCTTACCGATCGCGGTTGGCGCCACGTGCTCAAAAGCGCCGAATCGCCGTTGTTCCAAACGGGGCTGACACTTTGCATTGCGGGCTGGAATGCGGTTGGCCCCCAGCGCCTTCGCGAGCTCGTTTCCACGATGGCCGACACCGCGTTGGCGACGCGCTGCCATGTGGTGCTGACGGCGAATGACATGCCGGGCGGCAGCGAAAGTGATCAAGCCGCCTTTGTGACCGAGCGCTTCGCCTGTGCGGTGAGCGTGGCGCCGGCAATCGTCGAGCAGGGAGCCGCGTCGACGAAGGTTGCGCGCTATTTGGAATATCTCGCTGGTGCATTTGGGACGGCAGCGCCCACGCTGTCTGCCGCGGCGACGAAGGCGCTCGATGCTTACCGCTGGCCGCGCAACTATCTGCAGCTCCGCGAGGTCTCGGAACGACTGTATATATTGGTGGGGACGGGCACGGTGGATCGCGCTGTGGCGGAGGAAGTGCTAGCCCAAGAGGACGTGATTAAGACCGCAACCTTTGGCGCCCCGACACTCGAAAGCGACCTGTATATCCTGCGACCGTTGGCCGATACCGAGCGAGATATCGCGCATCTGGTTGTAGATCATCTCCACGGCAACCGAACCCGTGCGGCGGAGGTGCTGGGCATAAGCCGAACAACGCTGTGGCGCTTGCTGAAGGACGATGACCGTTGAGCGAGGCGCCCGTGACCGCGCGCGACGCGTGTGCTACAGTCCAAAGCGTTATTGTTTCGATTTGGTTACGGCGTGCGGGGGCGTATGGCTGAGACTACAAAACCGAGCCGCAGAAGGCGGAGCGCCGCACCGGTCAACCGACGCACGACATCGGTGACGTGGGGCAAACACGCCTCGGGGTTTGATGGTTCGTTCAAGCGCACTAAATACGGCTATCCTTCGACAGGTGCCCGCTTGGCAATGCAGGCAGAGTCCTCGCTGTGGGACCGCAAACGCGTGGTGGGCTCAAAGCTCAAGCACGACGGCACGCTCGGCTACATCAGCCGCGGGGCGGCTCGTCGCAGCGGACTCAATCCGGCTGGTTGGCATCGTTATGTTCCGATCGCGGTCGTCGTTGCAGTGATCGTCATCGCACTCGCTGCGCTTGGCTACGCCGGCGGCGGCGCCAACTTGGACGCAGTGTTTAAATCGCCCGAGCTCGCGCATGCAGGCACAGAAATTGTTGAGGGCGCTCAGACCCAGACGAGCGTCGCGCCCCAGCGCGGTATCGTTGCGGCAGCCTCCACCATCGCCGACGCTCAAAAGGACGACGGCGAACAGGGCGACGGCGCCGAAACGACCCACACGAACGAAACGACGACAACTCCATCGGCAAGATAAGTTGCGAGTGGGGTGGCTAAAATAGCCCCGTCCCAAATTAGCTACCCCTATGACGCTCCTGGGTTACCTTACGTAGACGACGTTGTCGCGGCGGGGTTTGGGCTCGGGTAGCGTGTCCTCGGCATAGCCCAGAATGCAGTGACCGACACCGCGCAGGCTGCCGTCGGCGGGCAGGCCCCAGCTGGCCAGCAGCTCCAGGCCCTCGGGCGAGTCAAAGACCTCATGCGCGCGGTGAATCCAGCACGAATCGACACCCAGTGCATAGGCGGCGTTGAGCAAGTTGCCCATGGCGAGCGAGCCGTCTTCCAGATGTGTGGGCACGCTGCGGTCGACCAGCACCACCACAACGGTCTTGGCGCCATAGAAGGGGTCGCTGTTGCTGCCCATGATCTGGGCGTTGAGCTGTGAGAGACGCTCGACGGTCGCGGGGTCGGTGACGGCGACAAACGTCACCGGTTGGCGGCCCATGCCGCTCGGTGCATATTGGCCGGCTTCGATAATACGTGCAAGCTTTTCGGCCTCGACGGGACGATCGCTGTATTTGCGGCAGCTGCGGCGATGGATGAGTGCTTCGATAGTCTCCATGGTGTCTCCTTGCGGTGGCGTTGCAGATGCCCCGTTCATACCCGTCGGGCTCAAACGATAGACGGTCAATTGCCCGGCCAAAAGGATAGATTCCAATTGGGAAAGTAGGTTTGCATAAAAGTAGCTTCAGAATGTGACAAACAAATGGGATGGTTAAACGTTTTATCCCGTCTACCCTGCGGTTTTTTACCACTTGCCTAAATGACGAACGCATAACCTCTGATAAAGGTTTTACTAAAGGAGTACCAACGTTTATCAATGCGCCGTGGTGGCGCCGGGCCAGGAGGTAACATCATGTTCCAGGCTGGAGATGTCGTCGAGACCGACTTCGAAGGATTTCTGAAGCTGCTGCGTTCCAAGACGCGCGCTTTTGTGACGATTGACGATCACGAGTACTACATCACGCACACCGATGGCTATTGGCGTGTTCAGGATTGCGAGGCCCTCAACGACAAGGGCCACTTTACTGACTGCTCCGAGCTGGTCAACACGGTCTGCGAGGTTGTCGAGCTGCCGTGGATTGCCGGCAAGAGCCTGCATGACAGCTTCTCGGGCGCTACGGTCTATGAGGCCGTCGCCGCTTAACGGGCAATAAAACCCGATTTTCACGTGACCGCTGGCGCTGCCCCCCGCGCCGGCGGTCTTTTTCTGCCGATAGGCCATAAAAGTGCAAGCATTTGCGGAGAGCCTGTTGACGATAGTCAAAACTCGGACTAATCTAGAGATACAAAATTGGTCAAAAATTGGACAATCGAATGGTGGGATAGATGAATAGTGCGGTTACGCTGGTCGGCTTCGACCGGTTGCTCAATGGACTCGACCATATCTATTCGGAGTTCTCGCGCGCCTGCGGTCTTTCGGACTGCGCTTACTGGATGCTCGTCGATACCAGCACGGCGGGCGGCAGTATTGCCGTAAGCCGCCTGACGAGCGAATGGTTCTACAGCAAGCAGACCATCAACTCGGCCATTAAAACCTTGACGGCGCGGGACTTTGCAACGTTGGAGTTTGCCGAAGGCAGCCGTAAGAACAAGGTTGTGCGTTTGACCGAAGCGGGCATGCGGTTTGCCGAGCGTTATGCACTGCCGGCACTCAAGGCCGAGCAGCGAGCCTTTGGCGCGCTTGAGCCGTGTGAGCAACGTGAAATCATGCGCCTAATCGGAAAATTTTCCCATGCGCTCGGCGATGAGTGCGATGCCTTTAAACAGCATATCGCTGCCGAGAGCCAGGCCGAGAATCAAGGTGAGGGGGAGTCGTGCGACTCTTAATGAGGTTTATGAAGCCGTATCGCAGGCTTGTCGCGGTGACGTTGTTGGTGCTGCTAATCGACAACGTCGGCACACTGCTGGTACCCACGATGTTGGCGAACATGGTCAACACCGGTATCACCACGGGCGATGTCGACTACATTTTGCGCAACGGTCTCTACATGCTTATCGCGACCGGCATGGCCAGCGGCGGCGCGGTGTTGGGCTGCTATCTTTCGGCGCGCCTGGCCGCCAACGTGGCCTGCGATATCCGCAATGCCGTCTACGACAAGTCGCTCGAGCTGTCTGCCAGTGACTTTGAGCGCTTTGGCACGGGTTCGATGATCACGCGCTCGCTCAACGACATCAACGTGATTCAGCAGGCGATTCTGCAGACCATTCAGCTGGTGCTGCCGGTGCCGTTCCTGGCAGTGGCGGGCATCATCTTCGCCTGGCTCATCGATCCGGCCATGGGCATGCTTCTGGGCGTGGTGGTTGCGATCGTGCTGGTTGCGGCAGTCTTTACGGTTGCCAACGCGGCTCCGATTTTTATGCGCTTGCAGAGCTTTATCGACCGCATGAACGTGGTGCTGCGCGAAAACATCGTGGGCGTGCGCGTCATCCGTGCGTTTAACAAGGAGCGTCGTGAGGAACAGCGCCTGGACGAGGTGTTTAGCGACTACGCCGCCAACGCCATCAAAGTCAACCATCTGTTTGTGGGCCTCGACAGCTCCACCTTCTTTTTGATGAACATTGCCGAGGTGGCGGTACTGTGGGTGGGCGGCAACCGCGTGGGCGCCCACGCCATGCAGATCGCGAGCATCTCGGCGGTGCTGGAGTACGCGCTTCTGATCCTGTTCTTTGTGATGATGGCTCAGATGGTGGTGCTGACGCTTCCGCGTGCCGCCGCATGTCTGAACCGCGCACAGCAGGTGCTGGAGATTAAGCCGAGCATCGTCGATGGCCAGCGTACGCTCGATGCGGCCGCGTCCGACTCAAAGGACGGGGCCGATGCGGTCGCCGTGTTCGATCACATGTCGTTTCGCTTTGACGATGCCGACGAGGACACCCTGTGCGACCTGAGCTTTGCCTGTCGTCGCGGGCAGACCACCGCGATCGTGGGCTCGACCGGTTCGGGTAAGTCGACGGTGGCAAAGCTCTTGCTGCGTTTTCACGATGCCACGAAGGGCGCCATTCGCCTGGACGGTGTTGACCTGCGCGACCTTTCGCAAGACGAGATTCGCGGGCGCATTGCCTATGTGCCGCAGAAGGCGTGGCTGTTCTCGGGCACCGTGGCAAGCAATCTGCGCTTTGGCAACGAGGACGCGACCGAGGCGGACATGCTTCATGCGCTGCAGGTTGCCCAGAGCACCTTTGTGCTCGATCAACCGCAGGGGCTCGATACCCCGGTTGCCCAGGGCGGTACGAACTTCTCGGGTGGTCAGCGCCAGCGCCTGGCCATTGCTCGCGCGCTCATGAAGCGCGCCGACCTGTATATCTTCGACGACAGTTTTTCGGCCCTGGACTTTAAGACCGATGCGGCCCTGCGCCATGCGCTGCAGGACGAGACGCGCGACGCCGCGGTGCTCATCATCGCGCAGCGCATCTCGACGATTCTGCACGCCGACCAGATCGTTGTACTCAAGGACGGCGAGGTCGTGGGCCTGGGCACGCACGAGGAACTTATGGAAACCTGCGAGGTGTACCGCGCCATCGCGGAATCGCAGATGAAGGGAGGTGAGTAGCATGACCGGGGAGCTCAAGAAGCGCAGCGACGCTATCGATGCCGCCGCTGCGGACGCTGCCGAGGAAGCGGTCGAGCAGGCTGCCGCGCCGACCGAGCTGGATGACGTTGCCAAGGCCGCGGCCGAGCGTGAGGCTCGCCGCCAAGCGCTGTACGAGGAAAACGAGCGTGCCGAGGACGAGCGTGCCCGCGCGGAAGCAGAGCGCATGCGCGATGTGGACGACGAGGATGAGGACGAGAAACCCCGCGATACCTGGGCGACGGTGCGCCGCTTGTGGGGCGAGGCCGCCGGCGACCATTGGCGCTTCTACATCGTGTTTGCGAGCATCGTGTTCTACGTCATCTTTAACACCGCCGCGCCGGCATATAGCGCCCATGTTATCGACGAGCTGTGGGGGCATATGCAGGTGGCGTTTGCCAACGGCACCACCTTCAGCATTACTTGGGAGCACTGCGGCAAGACCATCTTTATCTACTTTATGATCTGGACCGCTGCCGCCTCCTTCTACGCGCTGCAGAGCTTTTTGATGTCGAGTGTGGCCGAGCGACTCAACCTGCGCCTGCGCAACCGCATTGCGCAAAAGCTCAGCCGCCTGCCGCTCGCCTACTTTGACGCGCATCGCCCCGGTGAGGTCGTCAGCCGTGCGACCAACGACTTGGACAAGATGTCCGAGAGCATGCAGCGCGGATTGCTGCAGCTGCTTGTGTCGATCGGCACCGTGGTGGGCGCCGTGGGCGTGATGTTCGTGTTTAGCGTGCCGCTTACGCTAGTCTTTTTGTTCTTTACGGCGTTGTCGCTGCTGGTGACCAAGGTGGTTTCGCGCCGTACGCATGATGTGACGGGCGAGCGTCAGGAGTGGGTGTCCAAAATCACGAGCGCGGTCGAGGAAGGCTATTCGGGCCGTTTGGTGATTCGCGCATTCAACCGCGAGCACCAGAGCTCTGCCGAGGTGCACGAGGCCTCGGGCGAGCTGGCGCGCGTGAGCACCAAGGCCGACTTTATGATCAACGCCGTCGGACCCGCGGTTCGCTTTATCGGTCGCCTGGCGCAGATTGTGATTGCGCTCGTGGGCTGCAGCATGCTGGTCGCCGGTCACATGACCGTCGGCGTGTTCCAGGCGTTCTTCCAGTTTATCTACGAGGCGTCCGAACCCATGACGCAACTCTCGTTTACCTTCAACTCGCTGCAGAGCGCGCTGGCGAGTGCGGAGCGCGTGTTCGACCTGCTTGATGAGCCCGAGATGGAGGCCGATCCGCTGCCGGACGAGGCCGCCAAGCTGCCGGGTCGCATTGAGGGCCGCGTCGCTTTTGAGCACGTGCGCTTTGGCTATGTGCCCGACAAGCCGCTCATGCGCGACGTGTCGTTTACCGCCGAGCCGGGCCAGAAGATTGCCGTGGTGGGAACCACGGGCGCAGGCAAGACGACGCTCATCAACCTGCTCATGCGCTTCTACGAGATTGACGGCGGGCGTATTACGCTCGACGGCGTGGATACGAGCCGCATGGATCGCGGCGAGCTGCGACAGCAGTTTGGCATGGTGCTACAGGACGCCTGGCTGTTCGACGGCACGATTGCCGAGAACATCGCCTACGGCTGCCCCGAGGCAACGCGCGACGAGATCGTGGCGGCTGCGCGCGCCGCGCAGGTCGACTTCTTTGTGCGTACCATGCCGCAGGGCTACGACACGCGGGTGGCCAACGATGCCGAAAGCATCAGCCAGGGCCAGCGTCAGCTGCTAACCATCGCACGCGTGCTGCTCAACAACCCGGCGATTCTCATCCTGGACGAGGCGACCTCAAGTGTGGACACGCGCACCGAGCTTGCTATCGGCCGCGCCATGGACGCGCTCATGCGCGGGCGCACGAGCTTTGTGATCGCGCATCGCCTGTCGACGATCGTGGACGCCGACCTGATCTTGGTCATGGACCACGGCAATATCATCGAGCAGGGAACGCACGAGGAGCTGCTGGCTGCCGAGGGCGCCTATGCCGACCTCTACCTGAGCCAGTTCGCATAATGTGACAAAGGAATAGTCCCTTTGTCACATCAGGAATAAGGCGCGCCGGGGATGGATTCCCTGGCGCGCCTTTGCGTTGGCGTCGATGTTGTCGGCGGCCGTCCGCTTTTAGCGTTCGTCCACGAGTTTGGCGACGAGGGCCTTAAGCTCGGCCACCTCTTGCTCGAGCTCTTTGACCCGGCGTGCGTTCTCGGTGATGCCTTGGCGGTTGAGGGCGCTTTGCTCGGCTGCGTCGTCGGGCATGTACTCGCGATGCTGCTTGGCGTCGAAGGTCTCCTCGAACACGCGGCAGCCGTTGCGTTTGATAATGCGGCCGGGCACGCCCACGACGGTGCAGTTGTCGGGCACGTCTTTGACGACAACCGAGTTGCCGCCGATTTTGACGTTGTTGCCAATGCGAATGTTGCCGAGCACCTTGGCGCCTGTGCCCACGGTGACGTTGTTGCCCAGGGTGGGGTGGCGCTTGCCGGTCTCGTTGCCGGTGCCGCCAAGTGTGACGCCCTGATAGAGCACGCAGTTGTCGCCCACAATGGCGGTTTCGCCGATGACAACGCCCATGGCGTGGTCGATAAAGAAATGCTTGCCGATCTGTGCGGCAGGATGAATCTCGACGCCAGTGATATGGCGGGTGATTTGCGAGAGCGCGCGGGCGAGCGAGCGATGTCCATGTTCCCACAGCCAGTGCTCGGGCACGTGGTTCCACTTGGCGTGCAGGCCGGGGTAAGAAAGGAAGATGACTAGGCCGTTTTGCGCGGCGGGGTCCTGTGCCTGGACGGTCTTGATGTCCTCGCGAATGGTATTGATAAAGCTCACCGGCCGCCCTCCCTTAGCGCCGCGACAATGCAATTCAATAAAGTATAGCGATTCGCTAGGGATTAGGAAGAGCAATCTTTCACGGCTTTGCGTGACAGGTGTCAGTTATGCAAACTTGCTGGTAATGGAGTCATGCTTTTGTGGGGTTGCGTACGAGGGGGCGCCGCAACCGTATACTGGTCAACTTGGACGTGTCCGCGCCCACAACTGAGAGGTTTTACTTCATGGGTTTCATTAATTTTATCGCCGAGCTGCTCAAAGACCCGCGCACTGCGATCGCCAGTTGGATCGCCGCCGGCCCGCTTATGGCTTACGGCTGCGTGTTCCTGATCATCTTTATCGAGACGGGCGTGGTATTCTTCCCGTTCCTTCCCGGCGATTCACTGCTGTTTGCCTCGGGCTTCTTTGCCCACAACGGCGGCTTTAATATCGTGGCCCTGCTGGCCGTCGCATGGGCGGCTGCCATTTTGGGTGATCAGTGCAACTTTATGATCGGCCATTTCTTTGGCAAAAAGATCATTGCCTCGGGCAAGGTCAAGGCCATGACGCCCGAGCGCATTAAAAAGTCCGAGGACTTCTTGGACAAGTGGGGCCACCTGGCCATCTTCCTGGGCCGCTTCTTTCCGTTTATCCGCACCTTTGTGCCCTTCATCGCTGGCATGGGCGGCATGCACTGGCGCAACTTTGTCATCTTTAACGTGCTGGGCGGCATTACCTGGTCGACGGTCTTTACGCTGCTGGGCTACTTCTTTGGCGGCATTCCCTTTGTGCAGGAGCACTTTGAGCTGCTAATCGTTGGCATCGTTGCCGTGTCGATTATCCCGACCGTGGTCGGTCTGGTTAAGGCTAAGCTGGGCAAAAAGAACGCTTAGCTCGAGCCAGCGCGCAAACCGTGCAGTTGAGGCCCGTCACCGCTTACGGTGGCGGGCCTTTTTGCTTCGGTCAAATGAAAATACTTTAGTTAGTTAAAGAAAAACGTTTTATCCAACGCATGTGGGGAGTACAATCTCGTGCATGCGAATCGACGTGCCATCGGCTTTGATGCTGTCCGCGTGTCCCGTCCGGCTCTACGCTCCGGGCGTGCGACGTTGCGACGCGGTCGGCCCCGGTCCTTGCGTGCGGGTTCGCGAGTATGCAACTGTGTATGTAAGGAGCGACATATGACTGTCGAGAAGAAGGATATCGATTGGGGTAGCCTCGGCTTTGGCTACATGAAGACCGATTACAGCTACGAGGCCCATTGGAAGGACGGCGAGTGGGACGAGGGTGGCCTGACCACCGACCACACCCTGCATGTCTCCGAGTGCGGTGGCATCTTCCATTACTGCCAGGAGGTCTTTGAGGGCCTGAAGGCCTACACCGCCGAGGACGGCAGCATCGTTTGCTTCCGTCCCGACATGAACGCCGAGCGTATGTACAACTCTGCGCAGCGCCTCGAGATGCCCCCGTTCCCCAAGGACAAGTTCGTTGAGGCCGTCAAGCAGGTCGTTTCTGCCAACGCCGCCTGGGTTCCGCCCTTCGGTTCCGGCGCGACCCTGTACGTGCGTCCGTTTATGATCGGCTCCGGTGACGTGATCGGCGTGGCTCCCGCTCCTGAGTACACGTTCCGCATTCTCGTGACCCCGGTCGGTCCGTACTTTAAGGGTGGCCTTAAGCCCGTCAAGCTGCGCGTTTCCGAGTATGACCGTGCAGCACCGCACGGTACCGGCAACATCAAGGCCGGCCTGAACTACGCCATGTCCCTCAAGCCCACGATGGAGGCCCATCGCGAGGGCTATGCCGAGAACCTGTATCTCGACTCCGAGTCCCGCACTTATGTCGAGGAGACCGGTGGCGCTAACGTCCTGTTCGTGAAGGAGGACGGCACGCTTGTCGTTCCGCAGTCGCACACTGACTCCATCCTGCCCTCCATCACCCGTCGCTCGCTCGTTCAGGTTGCTCAGGACCTGGGCATGACCGTTGACCAGCGTCCCGTCGAGTGGGCCGAGGTCAAGGCCGGTACCTTTGTCGAGTGCGGCCTGTGCGGCACCGCTGCCGTCATCTCCCCGGTCGGCGAGATCGACAACAAGGTTTACGGTGCCGACGAGACCGTGACCTTCCCGGCTGGCTACACCGAGATCGGCCCCGTGATGAAGAAGCTCCGCGAGACCCTGACTGGTATCCAGTCCGGTGCTGTCGAGGATAAGCACAACTGGGTTTACACCGTCGCGTAAGCTGTCTTAGCTGTCCGGCCCGAGGGCGGCCTTCCTTTCCGGCGCGTCCTCGGACATGAAAGAACCTCCGCTGCGCACTTCGTGCGGCGGAGGTTCTTTCGTCCTGCGGAGTGCGCCGGAAAGGAAGGCCGCGCTTTTGTTTTGGTTCGCGCCATGTGGGGGTGATGGCGACGTGCATTTTTGCGAGTATTCTGCAATCGAAGGCCCCTGCATACCGACCTCGGGCAAAAAATCGGGATTTCTCGATGTTTTCTACGAATGATGGGCGGGGTTATGGGCTGACAGCGGGTGATTTGCAGGGATATTCGCGGTCTTTGGCCTATGTCGTGGCACCCGATGCTCTTGGTTATGTTGAATACTCCCAAAAATGCACGGCGCTTAGAGGGGGACCTTCGCGAAAAAGGAAACCGCCCCGTCGAAGTATGCGTTCGATGGGGCGGTTTATACATTTGGCCGATTAAGGATGCGCTGCCAAACTACTAGAACTTGACGGTCGGGGCCTGGCGGGCTGCCTCGGCGGCCTCGAAGCCCTGGCGCTCCTTAAACTGGAAGATGCCGGCAAAGATGACAGCCGGGAACGTCTGGATGGCGTTGTTGTAGCTGAGCACGCAGTCGTTGTAGCTCTGGCGTGCATAGCTAATCTTGTTCTCGGTATCCTCGAGCGATGCCTGCAGCTGCGTAAAGTTGGTGTTTGCCTTCAGATCGGGGTAGGCCTCGGCCACGGCGAAGAGCTGGCGCAGCGCACCGGTCAGCACGTTGTCGGCTTCCATCTTGGCCTCGGGCGTGGTGGCCTTGACGGCGGTGTTACGCGCACTGATCACGGCGGAGAGCGTCTCTTGCTCGTGCTTGGCGTAGCCCTTGACGGTCTCGACCAGGTTGGGGATCAGGTCGTTGCGGCGCTGCAGCTGCGTATCGATGTTCTGCCAGGCGTTATCGATGCGGTTACGCTTGGTGACCATGTTGTTGTAGATGCCGGCGATGGCGCAGACAATCACAATGACAACAACGATGCCGATGATGACGGTAATCATGATGTCTCCGTTTCGAATGGCCGCGGCGGCATGCGCCAGCTGCCGTTGGTATAACGCTACTAGTATACCCGCAACGTTTTGCCGTGCCGAACTTTCCGGTAAGCGTTATGTTTTCGGTGGGGTTGGCACTGGGGCAAAGCGCGCGAGGTACAGGTGTAAGATATGCGACAGATTGACGAGTGTTGTCTTTGCCCTGAGGATGGCGATACCAGTGGACCTTCGCATCAAGAAAACCTACCGTGCCCTGTTCGATGCCTTTACCGAGCTTCTCGAGGAGCATCGTTTTGAGGACCTGACGGTTGCAATGCTGTGCGACCGCGCCATGATTCGCCGCACGACGTTCTACAAGCACTTTCGCGACAAGAACGATTACTTTGCCTTTTATATCGATGAGCTCATGTCGGGCTTGCCGCAAAAACAGCCCGATGAGGCCGGCGCAGTGTCTGCCGAGGACGTGCGCGCGCTTCGGCACGCGATTTTGGACGATGCCATGGATTTGATTCTGGCGCACGAGCAGCTCATGGATAACATTTTGGCAAGCAGCATGTCGGGCATGTTGACCAACGTTATTTGCGACCGTATTGCCCGCTCCATCCGCGAGCGTGTGATGAACGTGCTTGCCGAGGATGCCCTGGCCCCCGTGTCACTCGAGACGACGTCTGAGTTTGTCGCCGGCGGTATTATTCGACTTTTCACGATATGGTGGGAATCGGGCCACGATCTTGAGCGTCGACCCGAGATGGCCGACGTGGTCGATGCGCTGTTTGAGCGGACCATGACACCGGTGCATCACTAGAAGTGGCGGAGAGAGGGGGATTCGAACCCCCGGAACGCTCTCGCGCTCAACGGTTTTCAAGACCGCCGCATTCAACCGCTCTGCCATCTCTCCGTGAGTCGTAATGATAGCATCGTTTTGAATTTGCAACAGGGAAGGCGAACGATGACGAGCACCGAAATCGACGAGAAGTTCATGCGCGAGGCGTTGGCCGAGGCGCGCGCCGCCGCGGCAGTGGGCGAAGTGCCCATTGGCGCTGTGGTGGTGCGCGCGGGTGAGATTGTCGCGCGGGCGCATAATCGCCGCGAGCTCGACCAGGACCCTTCGGCGCATGCAGAGTTTGCGGCCCTGTGCGCTGCCGCTCGGTCGCTCGGTCGCTGGCGCCTTTCCGATTGCACGGTCTACGTGACGCTCGAGCCCTGCTGTATGTGCGCGGGGCTTATGGTTAACGCGCGCGTGGGGCGTTGCGTCTATGGCGCGACCGATGCCAAGGCGGGTGCGCTGGGCTCGCTATACGACCTCAATGTCGATTCGCGCCTGAATCATCGGTTTAACGTACATGCCGGCGTACTGGCGGATGAGTGTCGTGAGGTGTTGAGCGGCTATTTTGGTGGGCTGCGTGGTACCGATGGTGCTGGCTGCAGTTGTGGGGCCGATCTTGAGGCGCATGCCGCTCATGCCGAGGCGCTCGCGTGTGCCGAAGATATTGCCGTTGAGGCGGTCGATTTTGGCCCCGTGCAGCGCCGGCCCCGCCGTGTGCTGCTGGCGATCGACTCCTTTAAGGGCAGCGTTTCGAGTGCACAGGCGGAGGCGGCCGTTGCCGAAGGCGTGCGCCGTGTGTGGCCCGATGCCGAGGTTCGCACATTGCCGCTGGCAGATGGTGGCGAGGGAACGCTCGATGCCGTTGCCGCGTGCGGCGGTGAGATTGTGACCTGCGAGGTGGCAGGCCCCTTGGACAAGCGCGCGTCTGCCCGGATGCTGGTTGATGTCGAGCGCGAGTCCGCGGTCATCGAGATGGCCGAGGCGGCTGGCATTGGGTATTCGCCTTGCACGGAGTTGTCGGCGCTGGCTGCTACAACCTATGGCGTGGGCGAGCTGATGCTCCGTGCAGTTCGTGCCGGGGCAAAGACTATCTATATTGGCTTGGGCGGCAGCGCCACCAACGATGGTGGCGCCGGTATGCTGCGGGCGCTGGGCGCGCGCCTTGTCGATGAGTGTGGCTGCAATATCGCCCCCGGTCTTGCGGGTCTCGAACACGTGGTGAGTATCGATTTGGCGCCAGCGCTTCGGGCGCTGAACGGCGCGCGTGTCGTGGTGCTTTCCGATGTCGAGAACCCGCTCGTGGGGCGTCGCGGGGCACTTGCGGTGTTTGGCGGGCAAAAGGGCCTGCCGACAGACGATGTCGAAGCACTGGGCGGGTACGACGGCTGGATGGTCGGTTACGGTCGCCTGCTCGATACGGCGATTGCCGAGGCACGGGCTCAGTGGTTACTGCGCGTGCCCGAGGGCGCGCGGACGTTTGGCTCGGTGCTCGGTGTGCCCGGCGCCGGTGCCGCTGGCGGTCTGGGCGCCGCGCTGCTAACGCTCGGTGCAGAGCTACATTCGGGCGTGGAGACGGTGCTTGATCTGATTGGGTTTGACGAGCGCGTGCGCGATGTCGACCTGGTCATAACGGGCGAGGGCAATATGGACGAGCAATCCGCCGCCGGCAAGGCGCCGGTGGGTGTGGCCCGCCGTGCCAAGCGCTATGGCAAGCCGGTTGTTGCCGTCGTGGGCGGTCGCGCTGACAACCTGGATGCGGTGTATGAGCAGGGCGTCGACCTGGTTTTGACGATCTGCCGCAAGCCCATGGGCCTTGAGCTGGCGCTCGATCCCCAAGAAGCCATAACCAACCTTATCTGCGCCGGCGAGTCTGCCGCTCGATCCTACGACCTCGCCCGCCTCTAAAACCTATCTCTCTATAAGTTGCGGTGAAATACGGAGTGTTTTTGCCTTTAAGGTGCCAATTCAGTACGTATTCCACCGCAACTTCGTGAATGGTCATCCGAGGCTGGTCGACATGGGTTTCGAGTCGGACCGTTTGCCACGAAACACGGCTATCTACTACGTTTAACCGACCACCCTCGACTATCTCGGAATTTGCAAAAATGAAACCGCAGGTAGAGAGCTTGCCGATTTCCGAAAAAGTCGGCTATGGTCGACCCCTGCGACCAAAACGTAGTAGATAGGCCCTTTTCGTGGCGCAGCACCAGATCAGTCTTTTTGGGACGGGGCTTTCTTGGCTACTTTCGTCACCCTGATGTCCCCAGTCAAAAAGTAGTCAAAAAAGCCTCGTCCCAAATTAGCTGTCTTGCCCCATCGGGCGGGAGCAGGTAATATATATCGAGCGCCTAGCGCGTTCGATGGGTTCGGATGACGACATGTTCCGAATCTGGTCAGGTCCGGAAGGAAGCAGCCATAAGGAGCCTCTGTCGGGCATCCGAATCCATCGAGCGCACGGGCGCTTTTTTGGTGCCGCGATGCGGTCCCGGTGTCGGCGGGCTGTTTGGTGCCTCGCTGGTCCTCGGCTTTGCCTGCGGGATCGCTCGACTACCAAACAGCCCACCGGCACCGGGACCACTTCGTCCAAAAATCACCCGTAAAGGCGCGTTAGCCTAATTAAATCTATCCCTTAAGGAATGCTGCTCGCTGGCGTTGTTTGGAGCGCGGTGGCGATGTGCTTCAAGAGACAGTGGCATTACCATTTGTTTTTACAAGTAAAGAGGTCCGTTTCTCTGGGTTGGGGAAACGGGCCTCTTTTTGTCTCTGGGCTTGTGGATTGGCGAAGACAATAACCGCTGGCAGCTATTTTGAGTTCTTGATGCGGCGTGTAGCCGTGGCGTTTATTCCGAGGCCTGCGGCGGCGACTGCTGCGAGTGCGATTGCGCTCGGTGCAGTGTCGCCCGTGTTTGCGAGCTTGCCGGGCTTGCCGCTGCTCGCGTTCGCTTGCTTGGTGGAGCTCGGCGTGGCGCCTTTGCCGGTCGCGGGCGAGCTGGCGGGCGGTGCCGGTTCGGCGGGTTGCGCCGAGTTGGAGGGAGGCGTCGTCTCGGTCGGTTGCGTTATCTCGGGCGAGGTGACCTTGTCTGCCGCGGCTTTCGCCTCTTCGTATGCCTTGCAGGCGTCGTCATAGGCCGCTTGCGCCTTTTCCAAATCGTCGAGGAGCGCATCTCGCTTGGCTACGTCCTCATCGATGTGGGCTTTGGCTTTCTCCGCCTCACTTTCGAAACGCTGAACCTGTCTTTCCTGGCTTTCGAGCCGGCGTTGGCAGTGGTGAAGATCATCTTCACAAGATTTTTCTCGCCTTTCTGCCGACATGATCTCACTTCGCAACTGCTTAATAGTTTCGTTAGAAGCTCCGTCGTCGATTGCCTTATTTAATTCTGCCTGAAGGCCGCTTGTCCGGTTGTGGGCCTCATCGTATTTGGCTTGGGCTGCATCGACGTTCGCTTGCATGGCGGGAAGGGGTTTCCTCCATTTGGCGGCTTCCGTCACCACCATGTCGTAGATCTCTTGAAAAGCGGCAATGTCATCATCGATTACCGCAAGTTTCTCAGGACTTGCGGCGTCTTTTGCGGCCTCGAGGGTTTTGAGCGCTTCCTGCATGGTTGCATACGCTTTTTCTTTTGCGGCGGCCGCATCTTCCGTCTGCAAGGCAACTGCACCGGTGGGGGAACTGGTTTCTGCCGCGATCGCCGTTACGGGGGGCGATTCCCGCGACAAGCGCCGCGGAAAGGGCGATGCCCACAGTTGCTCGTCTTGCTCTTCTTGCGAGAATGTCGTTCATCTCGGCACCTCATTTCAAGGGTCGGCGGCTCGGCTGGTAGCACTACTGTAAGTATACCAAGCGATTGGCGCGCCGCTGACCGGGCGCGCGCGACCTCTCCGCTTCTTTGGAAACCCTTCTTTGGAAACCGAACCCCATTAGAAATGACGAGTTGTTTACGCTTCTTTTGGGCTCACCGTACTATCATGATTCGAATTGAGTGTGGATGATGATAGGGAGCGCCTATACATGATTGAGTTGCTCAGGCGTTTTGGTGGTAAGTTTCGCCGGTATATGGTGATTGGCCCTGCGTGCAAGCTGATCGAAGTGATCTTTGACCTGCTTACGCCGCTGGTGATTGCCCAGATGATCGATAAAGGTATCGGTGCGCACGACGTGAGTGCCGTCGTCCACTACGGCATGGTGCTCGCCGCCATGGCTGTGATCGGCATCTCGTTTACGCTCGTCTGCCAAAAGATGGCGGCGCTCACCTCGCAGGGCATGGGTACCGACATTCGCGGCGCACTCTACAAGCACATCAACAAGCTGAGCTATGTTGAGCTCGATCGCTTTGGCACGCCGTCGCTCATCACGCGCATCACCAACGACGTCAATCAGGTGCAGCTTGCCGTGGCACTTGGCGTGCGCATGCTTATCCGCTGGCCCTTCTTGGCGGTGGGCTCCATGTGCGCGGCCCTTGCCATCGACCTTAAGCTCGGCATCATCTTTTTGATTTGCACGCCCGCCATCGGCCTGGTGTTTTGGTTTGTCATGGCGCGTTGCATCCCGTACTACAAGCAGCTGCAGGCAAAGCTCGATCGCATCGCGCTCATTTGCCGCGAGGGTCTTTCGGGCGCCCGCGTGGTCCGTGCGTTTGTGCGCGAAGATCACGAGCGCGAGCGCTTTGCCCATGCGGCCGACGATCAGGCGCATGTCGCCATCGCGGTGGGTAAGCTCTCGTCGATCCTTAATCCCGTCACGTTTTTGGTGATGAACCTGGGCGTGTGTGCCATCCTGTGGGTGGGCGGCATCCAGGTCAACGTGGGCGAGCTCACGCAGGGCCAGGTCATGGCGTTCGTCAACTACATGACGCAGACCCTGACCTCCATCGTGTACGTCGCCAACCTGGTCGTGGTCTTTACCAAGGCGAGCGCCAGTGCGTCACGTATCAACGAGGTGCTCAATTGCGTGCCGAGCATCACCGACGAGGGCAACCAGCCGGTCGCGCTGCCCGAGCCGGGCAATGTCGCTCCGACCTCCGCGCTGAGCTTGAGCCATGCGAGCTTCTCTTTTGGCGCCGGCGCTGCCAACGCCGTCAACGATGTGAGTCTGGAACTCCCGCTGGGCAAGACGCTCGGCATTATCGGCGGCACGGGCAGTGGCAAGTCCACGCTCGTTTCGCTTATCCCGCGCCTGTACGATGCGGGCACCGGCAGCGTGAGCGTAATGGGCGCCGACGTGCGCACCTGGCCGCTCGATCAGCTGCGCCACGTGGTCGCGACCGTCCCGCAGCGCGCGTCGCTGGTGAGCGGCACCATCCGCAGCAACCTGACCTGGCGTGACGAGGCGGCGACCGACGAGGAGCTCTGGGCGGCGCTCGACATAGCGCAGGCGAGCGAGTTCGTGCACAACAAGCCCCAGGGGCTCGACGCCCCGGTCGAGGCGGGCGGCAAGAACTTCAGCGGCGGTCAGCGCCAGCGCCTGACTATCGCGCGCGCCCTGGTGGGTTCGCCTCAGATATTGATCATGGACGATTCCGCCTCGGCGCTCGACTTTAAGACTGATGCGGCGCTTCGCCGTGCCATTCGCGAGCGCAGCATGCGCGGTGCCGCCGAGGGCGGGCTGCCGCTCACGACGGTGATTGTGAGCCAGCGCGTCTCGACCGTGCGCGACGCCGATATGATCTGCGTACTCGACCACGGCTCGGTTGCGGGCCTGGGCACGCACGATGAGCTGTACACGACCTGCCAGCTCTACCGCGAAATCTGTCAGTCGCAGCTTCGCCGTGAGGAGCTCGAGGGTCAGCAGGGGAGCGCGTCGCCCGCCCCCGCCCCAGGCGCCGCGCCCGCCTCGACTGCCCCCGCATCCGTCTGCACAAAGGAGGGCTGCTAGATGAATCCGTATACTTCCTCCGGTTCGGTCGCCACGATGACCGCTAACGTGTCCGGCAACGATAACCTTAACGACCTGGGCGACGGTCCGCGCCAACCCGGTGATCCCGAGCGCTATCCCGTGGGTGCGGTGACCCGCCGCCTGATGGGTTACGTCCGTCCGCACCGTATTTCGTTTACGGCGTCGTTTGTGAGCGCCGCCGTCTCGGTGATCTTACAGCTCTATACGCCTATTCTCATTGGCGAGGGCATCGACCTGATCGTTGCCGCGGGCCAGGTGAATTTCGATGCACTGCTGCCGCTTGTCACCAAACTCGCGATTGTCGTCGTAGGTGCCGCGGCCTGCCAGTGGCTGCAGGGCTACTGCGTCAACCGCCTGTCCTACGAGACGGTGCGTGACATGCGCGTGGAGGCGAGCGACAAGCTCAGCCGTATGCCGCTCAGCTTTATCGACAGCCATGCCCACGGCGACCTTATGAGCCGCGTGGTCAATGACGTCGACCAGGTGGGCGACGGTCTGCTGCAGGGCTTCACGCAGCTCTTCACCGGCGTTATCACCATCGTGGGCACGCTCGCGTTTATGCTCTCCATTAACCTGGCCATGACGCTCGTGGTGGTGCTCGTCACGCCGCTTTCCATTTTTGCAGCCGGCGCCATCGCCAAGCTTTCCAACAAGAGCTTTACGGCACAGCAGCGCATCCAGGGCCAACTTGGCGGTCATATCGAGGAGTATGTTGGTGAACAAAAGCTCGTGGACGCCTTCGCCTACGGCCCGCACGCTCAGCAGCGCTTCGATGCCCTTAACGCCGAGCTCTATACGGCAGGTGAGCGCGCGCAGTTTATGGGCTCGCTTTCCAATCCCGGTACGCGCTTTATCAACAACATCATCTATGCCGTGGTTGCTGTGATCGGCTGCGTGGGCGTGATCACGGGCGTGCCTGCGGCGCTCACGGTGGGCGGCGTGCAGATCTTCCTGTCCTACGCCAACCAGTACACCAAGCCGTTCAACGAGGTTACCAACGTTATTACGCAGATTCAGACCGCGTACGCCTCGGCGCGCCGCATGTTTGCGCTGCTCGATGCCCGCGAGCAGGAGCCTGATGCGGCGGATGCCGTTGAACTTGCCGCCCCGCAGGGTGAGGTGACCTTTGAGCACGTGGACTTTAGCTATGTGCCCGATCGCAAGCTGCTGCAGGATATCTGCATCGAGGCCAAGGCCGGCATGCGCTTTGCCCTCGTTGGCCCCACGGGCTGCGGCAAGACTACGCTCATCAACTTGCTGCTGCGTTTTTACGATATCGATGCCGGACGCATTGCGGTGGATGGCCGTTCCTCGCGTGACTACACGCGCGCAAGTCTGCGCCGTGCCTTTGGCATGGTGCTGCAAGATACTTGGCTGTTCGAGGGCACCGTGGCCGAAAACATCGCCTACGGCTGTCCCGACGCCACGCGCGAGCAGGTTATCGAAGCCGCCAAGCGCGCGCACGCGCACAAGTTTATCGTGCAGCTGCCAGGCGGCTACGATACGGTCATCGGCGAGGACGGCGGCACGTTTAGCCAGGGCCAAAAGCAGCTGCTGTGCATCGCACGCGTCATGCTCACCGACCCGGCGATTTTGCTGCTGGACGAGGCGACTTCGAGTATTGACACGCGCACCGAGCTGCAGGTGCAGGCGGCATTCGACGAGCTCATGGCTGGCCGCACGAGCTTTGTGGTGGCGCACCGCCTGTCGACGATCCGCAATGCCGACTGCATTCTGGTTATGCGCGACGGCCAGATTATCGAGCGCGGCACGCACGACGAGTTGCTAGCGGCAGGCGGCTTCTACGCCGAGCTCTACCGCAGCCAGTTTGCCCAGTAGGGGCTGCCGATTAGCGGCAGATGGTTTACATCTGCGTCGTTAGTACTAAGATATGCTTTTAACAAATTGCATTAATGGCTCGAGTTTCGGGGGAAACGAGGCAACGTGACTATGACATGCTCTATGGTGGTTAACAGCAAGAGCGGTAATACCAGGATGGTTTCGGGGGCGATCAAGCGCGCCCTGCAGGCTGCAGGCGTCGAGTTTATCCATGCCGCCGCGCTGAGCGATGATGCAGATCCGGAGCAGGTCGCGCACGAGGCAGAGGGTGCCTGCGCTGCCGATACGGTGCTTGTCGGTTTTTGGTGCGACAAGGGTGCCTGCACGCCCTCGGTGGCGGCGTTGCTCTCCGCCTTGCACGGCAAGCGCGTGTTCCTGTTTGGCACCTGCGGCTTTGGGGCCGACCAGAGCTATTACCAGCAGATTGTCGACCGCGTAACTTCCAATCTGGCCGAGGATGCCGAGCTTGCGGGCTGGGCGATGTGCCAGGGCAAGATGGGTCCCGCGGTTAAGCAGCGCTACGAGGCCATGCTCGAGCAAGATCCCGAAAACGCCCGATTTAAGATGCTGCTCGACAACTGGGTTGCCGCGAAGGACCATCCCACCAAGGAAGATCTGGATAACATGGCTGCAGCCGCCAAAAAGGCCGTGCTGGGCGAGTAGGCGTGTCGCCTCGCGCTCGAGATAATACAAACGTGAAAGCCTCGAGATTCTCGAGGCTTTTTTCGTGACACGAGGGCGCCCCTTTATTGATGGAAGGCCTAATAAGCTGATTGTTCTATGCCCGGATGTGTGCGGAGTGGGATGGGATTTCCGGATGGGTGGGGTTGCGGAAGCTGCGTCCCGGAATTTGCCTTTGGAATGGGATGCGGTTTCCCGTTGAGGGGCTCTGTGGAAACCGCATCCCAGTTTTCGGCCGAGAAATGGGATGCCGTTTCCGGTTGAGGGTCTTGGCGGAAAGTGCGATCCGGAATTTGCGATCGGAGTGGGATGTGGTTTCCCAACGGGGCCACAAGCGGAAACCGCATCCCATTTCGCAAGCGAATTCTGGGACACGGTTCTCAGAGGATTATGGGCTGCGAACTACATGGGGCTGTCATAAAACTCCGGCAAAGGGGGGTCGGAAATAAATGACACTTCCAGCAATTTGTTTTAATGTGGGGGGGGGTACCATTATTTTAGTTCCGCAAAAAATCGAACCTTCTATGGGGAAGTTGCGTAGGGGGTTAGTTATAAGTATTGGATAAAACAGACTAATTTGGGGATAAATGACCACTTACGCCAAAATAAGTAGCATTTAGCGATAAAACATTGAAAAATGTGTAGCACATCGCTATGTTTTTATTACGAAAAGATTCCAAATTGGCTTATTTCGGACTCACTTTTCAAGCGCCTTGCGGTTCCTGTTGAAACTTGCTGACCTTTGGATGGGTCGAATAGGTCCTCAAGGGGGATGAATTATCACTTTGACGGCGCGTAGACTCAAACGATTTATTGCACTTTTGAGTAGCTTGGCGTTCGCGCTTGTCATAGCCCTTGCCGTTGTTTCTTTTGTGCCTCGCGCATTTGGATACACGCCCTTTGCTGTGCTTTCGGGCTCTATGGAACCCGAGCTTCCCGTTGGCTCCATGGTGTTTGTCCGCCAGGTTGAGCCAACGGATATTGCCGTGGGCGACAATGCAACCTTTTACCGATCGGACGGCGCCGTGGTGACGCACCAGGTGTACGAGATCGACCCTGCCGCGCAGATGATCGGCACGCAGGGAATTGCGAACAAAAATGCAGACGGAAGCATCATGCACGATGCCGAGCAGACGCCTTTTTCGAGTGTTATCGGCACTGTTTCCTTTTGTGTCCCTTACCTGGGCTTCGTCAACGCATATTGCACGACGATGCCCGGTTTGCTTGTTGTGGTGGCCGTTCTGGCGCTGCTGATCGCGGCGTCGATAGTGCTCGATCGGATGGTTCCCGACGAGCCTGCGGGCAAGCATACCCGCGTGCATGCGAGGGAGCGGCGTTCATAGCGGCAGGGAAAAGCGTCGGCGGCGGTAGGGGCCGTTGCCGGGGAAAACGATTCTCGAAAGGAAGAGAACGATGGAAAACAAGAAGAAAAAGCGCTACGGCATCATTGCCGCCCTGTTGCTGTTGGTGCTGGCCGCCGGCGTGGGAACGTATGCATGGCTGACGGCGCAGGAGCACATTGACAACGTGTTCACGGTGGGTAGCTTTGGCCACCCGGAAAACAAGCCTGATCCGACCGATCCCGAGAAACCGGACCCCGATAATCCGAACACTGAAAAGGCCTACCTGTTCGAGACCCAGTGGGTTGCCAACTCCAAGATGGTTCCTGGCGCCACTGTGGCCAAGAACCCCAATGTCGGCATCAAGGCTGGCTCTGATGATGCATACGTATTCATTTACGTAAAGAATGCCATCGTCAAGCCTGGCACCAGCCTTGAAAAGACCCCGTACTTTACGCTCAAAAATACGAATTGGAAGCCCGTTGAGGGTCAAGTCAAGACCAACCAATCTGACAACTCTGGCAACCAGTACGTGAGCGGTCTGTTTATGTACTCCAAGAACCCTGCCGCAGAGAACCTGCCTGCAAAGCTCGAAGCCAACAAAGCAGCGCAGGACGTTTATACCGATGAGCTTTTCACTGCCGTGACGATTCCCTCTGCCATGAACAACACCGATGTTGTCGAGACTACTACTGACCCGAAACAGGCTCCCACGATGACGGTCTCTGCCTACATCTTTGGCGCGGGCCAGAATGGCACCGAGCAGGGTGAAAATGCTGACGCGCAGAATGCCCTTAAGCAGGCCAAGGAATGGGCTAAGACTCAGGCTTAATCCCCCCCACCGAGATCCCGGCTCGCTCCCCATCCCCATTTTCGGGCTGGGATCTCGGTCCCCCTTTGATTGACGACTGGCGAACGTAATGCTCAATAATCTTTCCGACAATCAGAAACGCACCTTGGCGCTTGCCGCGATGGCGCTGTTGGCCCTGGCGTGCCTGTGCGGCACGCTGGCTTTTACCGTTGATATGGTTCCGGCGAACAACGTTCTATCGTTTGGCAGCGTGAAGGTACGAGTCTGCGAATACACCCTCAACGAGCAGGGCGAGGAGATTCCGTTTGAGCCCAACGAGCACGGGGACTATCCCGACACCAAGGCTGGGGGCTCTGACATCAGCCGCATAGTGCGCGTGGAGAACGTTGGCGCGGAGCCTGAGTACGTTCGCGCGCGTCTGCGCATGACGTCGGTGGCGCCCGACGGTTCGAGCGCGGACGCCTCGGGCAACGTTGCCTTTAACGTGAACGCGGGCGAGGGGTCCCCGTGGATCGATGGCGGCGATGGGTGGTACTACTACCGCGGATTGGCCGGGCGTGGCGGCACGCTCGACCCCGGCGCCATGACGGAAAGCCTCATGGACTCGCTGCGCTTTGTGGACGACTACCACGATGCCGCGCGCGGCGGCTCATTCAGGCTCGATATCGATGTTCAGGCCGTGCAGGCCAAAAACCAGCAGGCAAGCGATACCGCCCTCGACGTACTTGACGTTGTGGGTTGGCCGGAGGCGAACTAGCCTATGAAGATCAAGAACATGAACCGGGGCGTGCTTAGCAGGCTAGTTGCCGTCGCGACGATTGCCATTTGCTGCGTTATGGCGCTGCCGACGGCGGTGCATGCCGAGGACGTGCCCGAGAACAAAAACGAATTCCACATCAAAAACGAGGCTGACTTTTTGTCGTGTGTGGCGCTGTCGCGCGAGCGCGATACGTCCGGCTGGCACGTTTATCTCGATAACGACATTGAGCTCGACAGCGACGACATGAAAGACATCGTTGCAAACACCGTTAAGCATCTGTCGTTTGGCAACAAGGAGCATCCGTTTAAGGGCGTGTTCGATGGTCAAAACCACACCGTTGAGGGCCTGAACTACGATAAAGACGCTTTTGACCCCGAGCGCGATACGGGATTTTTTGCCGAGACCAACGGTGCCACCATCAAAAACTTCCTGGTCAAGGACGCCAACGTGTGGGCGGACTTCCGCGGTGGCATTATCGTGGGCAAGGCCGTCAATACGCGTTTCGAAAACGTTATGGTCATGGAGAGCACGCTGCACGTGACCTGCGCCAACAATGCTCTCAACCTCATTACCAACGCAGGCTTTGAGGGCGGTCTCATCGCCGGCGAGCTCGACGGCTGTACCCTCTATAACTGCGAGGTACGTGGTGGCCGCGCCGTTAACAACACGACTTCGGGCGTGCAGGCGCTCGGCGGTGAGGGTCTGTATATGGCGGCGTTTGCCGGCTACGTTGAGAAATCGACTATCGAGTACTGCCGCGTGACGCCGACGCGTAAGGACGACGGCTCGATTGCCGAGAAGGGCATGACCGACGTCACCAATAAGTACGACGTGGCCATTGGCGCCCTGGGCGGCAACAACGTGTACGCCTCGGGCTTTGTGGGCTGCATGGCAGGTGACGCCAAGATCATCGACTGCTTCTCGACGGCCCAGTGCTACAGCTATGCCGCGTCGTACGTGGGCGTTGTCGCCGTGACGCGCGCGTGGGCGGGTGGCCTGGCGGGTCGTATTTTAACCAAAGAAGGCAATGAGCTCGTCCGCAGCCACTTTGCAGGTGACCTGAGCTCGCGTCAATACAACCCCATCGCCGTGATCCCCATCATCCAAAACGACGTGAACCTGGGCGGTATTGCTGCGCGCGCCAACAAGGGCGACGCCACGGTCACCGAGTGCTACTTTAAGCCGAGCGTGAGCCTAAACGGCAGCAGCCAGGGTACCGCGGCTAAGAAGAAGATCCCCTCTTTTGGCGGCGACGGTACCACCAAGGGCGACGGCTATGGCCCGTGGGACGACGAGCGCTATACCACGCGTGAGCTATGGGAAGAGCACGACTACGACTTCTGTGCCGGCACCATGCGCTCGACTGCCAATAACGATTATCTGGGCGGCGACCATGCAAACGAATGGGCGATGGATTACAAGCTGAATATCCCCGTGCATGGCCAAAGCGTTAAGGCGACGATCGATTTTCCCGGTGCGGGTACCGCGACTATTACGGCAACCAAACTCGGTATTGATCAGGCGACCTCGGATCCGTATGCCTTTGCCGTGAGTGCCGTGCTGGCGGGAACTGCTCAGGGCTTGGCCCAGGGCGATACCTCGGTAACGTTTAAGCAGGAGACCTCTGCAAAGCCTGCCGACCTGAGCGAGGCGAACGGCGGCTACCGCTTTATGGGCTGGTTCCGCGAGCCCGATGTGCGTGTGAACCGAATTGGACAAGACAACAGCTGGTTTGACGGCAAGACCGATGCCGATGCTGTGGCTGCTGGCAAGCAGGTCCAGAAGAACGAGGCAAACGACAAAACGTCGACCTATACTGCCGATAACGCGAAGGGGGCCGAGGCCTTTAAGGGCAACGACCTCTTTATTGCTTCGTACGAGGCGCAGGTGCTGTTCTATAACGTCAAGGGTGAGATGCTCTCGTGGCAGAGCGGCGAGGCGCACGACAAGTCGACGGATTGGTACCGCTATGGTGTCGGTTTAACGCCGGTTGCCCCTGCGGACCGCGGCACTCTATCTGCCAGCGCCACCTTTATTGGTTGGACGACGCAGCCGAGCGGCGAGGCCGGGATGCATGGCGGTTACGCGGCCATCACCTCGCCTAAGCTTGCCGAGCTAAAAAACGCCGGTGCGTTCTATCCTGCCGGCGCTGAGATCACTGTGCTTGGCCCTACCGATTTTTATCCGGTGTACACCGACTATGTGTCGAACATCATGACGGTGTTTGAGGGCAATGAGCAGGATGCAATCGACGATCAGACTCGGCGCGATGGTGTGGGCAAAACTGACGTTAAGGTTGAGACTGCCGAGGATGGCACCGGTGTGTACACGGTGCGGGTGTGCGACGTGGACAACAAGCCTTTATCAGAGGACGGTGCGCTGCCCGACGGCTACCGTTTCCTGGGTTGGTATGAAAACAAGGGAACCGAGGATGCCCCGCTTGAGGTGCGCGTAAGCCGCGATCCCAGCTATACGCTCCCCACCGATGTCGATTTAACCGCGCCGCATACCTACATCGCCCGCTTTGAGTACCGAGTGGATTATTACGTTCGGGCTTATACCAACCATGAGTTTACGGACAGCAAGCTACTTTGTTCCGTTTGGAATCGCTATCAAACGCCCTTTGAGGAAAACGTCGGTAGTACCTTCGTGCGTGAAAACGTCGTCCACTGGGGCCCGGAGCATGTTGACCACGGTATAAAGGATAGTTATGAAACGTGTGGCACACGCTTCACGAAGGAAACCCTTGTCGTGAGTCCCCTTAACGCGTACTCGCACAACGTTAAAAACGATACGGGAGCCGATACTCTAAAAAACCTCTATGCCGATACCGATTTTCCAGGCGCTGCAACGCTAAGCGATACTTGGACTTCGGCTTCGCTGAACGTAACGGTCAAACCGGTGAATGATCGCTATCGCCTGAATTTCTGGACGCTTGAGCGCGATGGTAAATATTGGACATATGTGAAAAATCCCATCGAGAGCATGGTGCGTACAGATAAGAAGTACTACGTTCGCGCGATGATTACCACGGACGTTAATTTCTACAACAAGGGCGATAATGTCGTGAGGACTGCCACGCGGCGCTATGAGAGTAACTTGCTGCAGACCAAGGTGAACGGGGCGGATCCGACGTTCACGTATTACTACCCGCATGTTAATAAGTCGGTTAAAGTGGCCGAAAAGCCAGAAGATGGTGAGAAGGGATCGTATGAGAGCCCCCTGACCCTCGAGTCTTCTCCGACCGATACTGAAATGGCCGTGCGGAATCCTAAGGGCGAGCCGGATCCGAGATATAAGTTCTTGGGTTGGATTTCGACCGCCGAGGTCCAGAAGGATTCTCCCGTCTGGAACTATATCTATGATGTCGCCAACGACCCCTATGTGACGAGCGATCCGGAAAAGGCGGCGCCATACTTGGCGACGGATGACTTCAAGGTCACCAAGTGTCAGGATGCCTATCCCGTCTACGCAAAGTTCGACGTCAACTACACCACCAACCTGCACCGCGCCGGTTTTAATGGCACTTCCGAGGTGAATGTTCCTAGGTATGACATCACCCCTAATCTCAATGCGGACAACGATCCCGCCACGGCAACGGTGACTCCTGATATCGAAACGACGGTATACAAGTCCGGCGGCGAGTTATACAAGCTGAATAAGGTCGAAATCGAACTCCCGAACGGTGAGGTTAAAAAGCTCGAACCTAACGGCGATAACTCGTATTCCTATCAGGTGGAACCCGGCGGAGCCTATACATTTGTGGCGTACTATTCGCCGTTGGCGGTCGTGTACCATCTCAATGCCAAAGATGTGGATGGCAAGGTAGCCCAGCAGGGCGATACGCTCGGCAGCCTTAAGGACGGCATCCCGCTGCCGACGTATAACGTTGGCGACATCGATGATGCAACGAACGCATACAATGCCTTCGTAGGCTGGACGGAAACTAAACCGGCATCCGGCAACTGTTATGTCGTTTGGTCGGACGGCCTTCCCATGGTGAATACAAACACTGTGGTTAACGCCCCCATGGAGCTGTACCCGGTCTACCGTGCCAGCGCGGTAATTGTCCAATCGAATATCGATGCCAATCTGGATAACCCCGATTCCGTGCGTTCTCTTTCGCGCACCGACTCTGGCGATCAAATTTCGCTGGAAGTAAGAGCTACAGCTGAGGTTGTCGGCATTGACGGCACCAAGTACGACTTTGTCGGCTGGTCGCGCGACTATGAACCCGATGGCAAATACACCCTGTTGACCGAAGACGATAAGTATCCCCTCGAGGGTAGTGAACCCTTTAAGGGCGCGACGTATACCGCGGTGTACAAGGTCACGCCGTATAAGGTGCGCTATCACAGCGTCGACGGGGCGGTCATCTTTACGGCGACGGTCGACTCGGGCGACGAGCGCGCGCAGGACGGTAAGCCTGGCTTTGTCTACACGGTCGATGTTCCCAAAATGGACGAGAGCGGCAACCCTTTCTACGACAACGACGGCAATCCTGTGATGGAGCAAAAATCCGTGGCGTACGATCCGGACGCCCACTCCAAGATCGTCGCGCTGCTCGATGAACAGGCTGCTGCCAATGGCGATAAGCGCGAGCTCTTCTTGGAGTGGCGATATGTGGGTGCCGATGGCACTGCAAAGTCTTGGGATGAGTTCAAGGGCGAGCCAGTCAAGGGCGACATGGACCTGTATCCCGTGACGTATCGCGTGGTTGCCAACGATACGTCTGATCCCGCGAAACCCGTAACCATGACCGCGCAGCTTAAATGGCTGCTCGATCCCGCCGCCGCCAACACCGTCGATGACGGTGCCGACCAGGCGCCGTTTAAGGTCTGCTTTGCCGAGCCGTTTATGGGAACACAACTGACCGTTACGGTAACGCAGGCAAGCTACGGCCCTGGTGCAGAGGGCGTTTCTGCGGCGGAAAAGCCTGTGAACGGCAAGTTTGTCTCGCTCTACAGTCTGGGTTCGGGTGGCGGCTCGTTCGACCTGGCCAACCGTCTGGAGTCCAAGAAGACGGGCGAGGGCGATCAGGGCCCCGGCAAAGCCGTGTTCAACTTTGCCCAGACTCATGCGCTGACGATCGTTAAAAAGACGACCGATGCCAGCGCTATGGGGCAAACGTTCCGCTTTAAGGTAACGCGAAAGATGTCGCAGGATTCTCCTGCCGAGACGCGCATGGTCGAGGTGAAAGTCGATAAGCAGCAGCCGGAAAACGGTGAGACCTGGTATGTCGGCAGCGTGCAGTTCGCCGCTCCGGCGGGCATCTATACCGTCGAGGAAGATACGGCTTGGGCATGGCGCTACCGGGGCGAGCTGAGCACGCCGGGCAAGGCGCCCGGTAAAACTGCCGAGCTGACGATTTCGTCTGCTTCGAGCGCAGGCGACGCCGTGGTGACGTGCGTTAACACGCGCGCGAAGGACAAATGGGTCGATGGTGGCTCGCGTGCCAAGAATGTTTGGGAAAACGGCACGCTAAGGAGGGAGGACTAGGATGGGTAAGCGCAAGCAGATCGTTGCCCTCCTTGTCGGCGTTCTTCTTTTGGCTGGCGTTGCCGGCACCTTTGCGTGGCTTTCGGTTACGGGCGTGCTGGTCAACGAGTTTGGCTTTGGTTCGGTGGCGCCCTCGGTAGACGAGAAGCTCAATGGCAACGTGAAGAGTGACGTCACGATTACAAACAAGGGCTCGGCTCCGGCATACCTGCGTGCTGCGGTGGATATCTACTGGCAGGACCAGGATGGCGCGCGCCTGTGGGATGAGCCGGTCGAGGGTACCGACTACGCCATTGTGTGGGGCAACGTGTCCAATGCCTCAACTACTGGCAGCGCCTCGTCTTGGGTTCGCTCGGCCGACGGGTTCTACTACTGGACGTCTCCTGTTGCGCCGCTCGACAAGACGGGCGTGCTCATCAAGGGCGTGTCCGAGAAGAAGGCAGATGGTAAAAACCTAGTTGTTGACATCTCGACCCAAGCGATTCAGTCTACGCCCGACGATGCGGTCACCGAGGCATGGAACTGTACGGTCAAAGATGGCGTGCTGGTGCCGCCGCACGGAGGTGCGTAAGCATGGCTTTACCGATTTTCAAAGACGTTGCGCGTTCCTTGCGTTGTGTGGTCGCGGCCATTTTCTGCGTGGTCGCGCTCGCCGTTCCTGCCCGTGCGTTCGCCGATACGCCCTCGATTGCCTATGACGGAAATGCACGCCAGCTAACGGTATCGGGAGCGACGGACTCCTCGGGGGAGCCCGATCTGTTTCCAGCCTTTAAAGATCTAATGCCCGGCGATGTACGCGAGCAACAGATTGGGGTTCGTGCCACGGGTGTAAAGTCCCAGGTACGTGTGTTTGTGCGGGCTGTTGTCGATCACGAGACGGCACGTCTGCTGTCGCCCATTACCCTAACGGCGTCGGCGGCCGATGCGTCTGCCGGTTGGCTCCAGACGGGAACGCCGGGCAGCGTGTTTGCCTATCCCACGCAGGTCGCAACGTTTACGAGCGATGGCAGCACGGTACTCAATTTGCAACTAAGTGTCCCGACGTCGGTGGGCAACGAGCTTGCCGACGCAAACAAGGCAATTCGCTGGGAGATTACCGCCGAGGACGATGGCGAGAAGATTCCCGTGCAGTCTGCTGACAGCAAGAAGCCCGGCTTGCTTGGTCTGGCGGCAACGGGCGACAACACGCTCACGTTGCTTTTAGTTTTGCTAACTCTTGCCAGCATCGCTTTTATAGCCGCGCTACTTTTGTCCCGGAGGGATAAGCGCTAGGTCCATCTTCTAAACGCAACGCCCTCCCGGGCGGCGGGCACGAAGTTCCCTGCTTTACAGTCCTGCACAAGAAGAAGGCCACATTAAGTGGCCTTCTTTGCGTGCGGAACTCGCGATGAACTTCGAGCCCGCCGCTCGGGAGGGCGCCCCTTTATTGATGGAAGGCCTAATAAGCGGATATTCCATGTCCGGATGTATTCAGAGCGGGACGCACTTTCCGAATGCGCGGCGTTTCGGAAAGTGCGTCCCGGAATTTGGCTTTGGAATGGGATGCGGTTTCCGGTTGAGGGCTCTGGTGGAAAATGCGACCCGGAATTTGCAATCGGAATGGGATACAGTTTCCCAACGGGGCCGTAAGCGGAAACTGCATCCCATTCCGGACGTGAATTCTGGGATACGGCTTCCGGATGCAAAAAAGGCCACATGACGTGGCCTTCAACTTATATATGTTCAGCGGATACCCCCATGACAAGCCGTGCTCCAACAACAAGGCGTCTGTCCGGGCGGAGGCATATAAGGTTCATCGCGAGTTCCGCACGCAAAGGAGGCCACTTAATGTGGCCTCCGTCTTGCGCAGGACTGTCCGAGCAGGGAACCTTATATGCCTCCGCCCGGACAGACGTTTCAGTTATGAGCGACCCGCTACTTGATCTTGGTCGTACCCGGCGCCAGGTTGGGGTCGGTCTCGTTGGCCTCGGTCTGGAAGTGCTCGGTATACACGTTCTTGCCGTCGCGGAACATCTCGTAGTACTGCATCTTGGCGTAATCCTCGCGCGCCTTGGTGGCGGCTGCGGCAGCGGCGTCGTCACCGGTGACGTTGGAGGAGAGCGCCCAGCGCAGGCTGGCGTCCTCGTAGCCGACGGAGTTGATGGCGGGCAGCGAGTCGCGCAATGTCATATGCGCCTTCTGGTAGTCGGTCAGCGGTGCGCCGATCAGCTGCATCAGCTGGGTGGACAGGTAGTTGGTGGACAGGTCGTCGACCTCACTCGTCTGGTCGCAACCGGCAACGTCGTAGTTGGCCCAGATGATGTAGTCGGTCTGCCACAGACGTTCCTGGTGCGTGGCGTCGTCCTCGCCGGTAAACCACTTATCGTTGAACTTGGACGGGAAGAACGGCTGGTGGTCGCCCCAGAACACCACGACCACCTTGCGGTCGAGCTTGCTCAAGGCGTTAAGGAAGTAGCGAAGCGCCTGGTCGGACTGCTCGATGCACGAGACGTACTCGTCGACATCGGACAGCGTGCCGTCCTCGACGGTCTTGGCGTCCAGATCGGTCGTGTCGATGTTGAGGTGCATCTGCTTATCTGCCGGCAGCAGGCCCGTGTCGTAGCCCGAGTGGTTCTGCATGGTCACATCGAAGATGAACTGCGGGTCGGCGTTCTGGTCGAGAAGCTCCAGAATCTTGTCGTAGGTAGCCTGGTCGGTCACCATGCCGCGCAGGGTATCGGCGCCCTGGAAATCGTTGATGGACAGGAACTGGTCAAAGCCAAAGTCCTTATAGACGTTCTCGCGGTTCCAGTTGGTGGCGTGGTTGGGGTGCATGGCCGTGGTGGAATAGCCGAGCGATTTGAACTGCTCTGCCAGGTTCCCGGTCGTCTCCATGTTGTAGATGGTGTAGGGGTACACGCCCGAACCCAGGTTGGCCATGGAGTTGCCGGTCATAAACTCAAACTCGGTATTGGCCGTGCCGCCGCCGTAGGCGCTCACATAGAGCTTGCCGCGGCTGAGGCAGTTGGACAGGTTCTTAAAGTACTGCGGGCCCTCGTAGCCGGCGCGCATGTTCTGGTAGATCGACAAATCCGAGAACGTTTCGTTCATGATAGCGATGACCGTGGGCTTCTCGCTGTCGAACTGCTCCTTTGCGGCGGCGCGCTCGTCGCTCTTGGCCGCGTCGGATTTGTCGTAGGCCTTGGCGTACTTTTTGAGCGTGGCCTTGGCGTCATCGACAGAATAGTCGGCGGGTTTGGGCGGCTTGATGGACTGCGCCGCACTAATAAAGGCAGGCAGGTAGCCCTCGCGCCAGTAGCTCTCGAGCGGACGCCAGGTGTAGACGGTGATGCCGAGAGTGTTGTAGTAGTCGATGAGCGTGACATGCGCGGTCACACCGCCCAGGCATAGCACTGCCACGAGCAGGTTGGTGAGCAGCATGCGCTTGGCGCTGGCGGCACCCTTCTGACGGTGCGGTGCCACCAGGCCGGCGTACTCGCACAGCAGCATGGCGATGGCGGTAAAGCCCATGGACAGCACGCAGAACAGCGAGATCGAGAAGGTGTAGCCGTTGCCGGCGACCGCGGCGGCGGTGGAGATGGCCGAAAGGTCGCCCGGCTGGATGGGCATGGATTTAAACGTGATAACGAAGAACTCGGCAATGCCCAGGACAAAGAGGGCAAAGGCCAGGACCGCGGGAGCTGCGCCGTGGCGCTGGAATAGGAAGAACAGGCCGGTCATGAGCACGGTGATGATGGCCCACTCGAGCAGGATGCACAGGGGGTAGACCCAGGTAAAGTCGTGGTTGGACGAGACCTCCATGCCCAGCAGCGCAAAGACGCCGGCGAGCAGCAGGCACAGGACGGCGGCGACGAGCGGTTTGCCCACAAAGGCGCCGCGCAGGCGGGCGAGCTTGCCAGTGGGGGCGGGAGCGTCGGCCGAGGCGAACGCAAAGACGCGCGGTGCGATGCGGTCGCGGGCGATGCTGGCCCAAGCGCATCCGGTGAGAATGGCGTTGGTCAGGATGAGAATCACAAAGGCGAGCGGCTCGTTTTGAGCGACGAGGCCAATGGCGCCCCAAATGGTCAAAAAGAGCTGGAACAGGCCGAAGGCGACGCTCCACCCAAGAGCGCTTTTGGCAACGGTGCCCGACTGAGCGCGAATGGCCTTGGCCTCGCGCAAGACAAGGTAGACGGTCGCCGCAAGACCGACGAGCGAGATGGCGGCAGCGAACATGCTGAGACTCCTCACAAACTAAAACCTACGAAAGCGGGGGTTTACCCGATTGTTACCAAGATATGCGCTGCAATTGGTGTCTGCGCACAACAACCAGCCATATTAACGCGCACGTGTGGCGGTGTGGCGCAATGTGGTGGCGACCTGCGCGATAATGGACGGGAATTACACGGAAACGTAAAGGCTTCTTAAAGAATTAGCGAGGATGAGGCGATGAACGAGCAGGTTTGCAAGGCGGACATGGGCGGCGATGGAGCGGCGGTCGATACGTGCGGCTATCCGGTCGAGACCACGGGCAATGCGGTGCTGGACACGTTGGAGCACCGTTCCTCCACGCGCGCTTTTGCGCGCGATGACGACGGCCGACCCGTGGCGGTGACCGACGAGCAGCGGGCGGCGATTCTGCATGCGGCGAGCCGTGCGCCGTCGGCAGGCGCCATGATGATGTATTCCATCGTGAGCATCCGCGAGCAGGCCACGCTCGATCGTCTGGCCGACCTGTGCGACCACCAGCCCATGATCGCCAAGGCGCCCTGGGCACTATTATTTGTGGTCGATTATGCCAAGTGGATCGATCTGTTTGAGCACGTGGGCTGCTTTGAGCCCGAGTTTGTCGAGCGTACGGGCAAGGCGCCCCGCCGCGCGCCGGGTTTGGGCGACTTTGCCATCGCGGCCCAGGACGCCGTGATCGCCGCGCAAAACGCCGTGGTTGCCGCCGAGGCTCTGGGCTTGGGGAGCTGCTATATCGGTGATATCGTCGAGAATGCCGAGGAAGTCGCCGAGCTGCTCGATCTGCCGCCCTATACCATGCCGCTGTCGATGCTCATCATCGGCACGCCCCGTAAGGAGCGCCCGGCAATCGCGCATCCCGTGGTGAACCTGGTGCACGAGGAGCACTACCGCCGCGCCGACGCCGAGACGATGGATGCGCAGGTGGCCGAGATGGACGCGATGTTTCGCCCGCATGCCCGCGAGGCGGGCGAGCGCGTCATCGATATCTACACCCGCAAGCACACGAGCCCCTTTATGGCCGAGATGAGCCGCTCCATGGAGTGGTGGTTCAAAAACTGGTTCGGAAAATGACGGATGTGACAAAGGGAGCAGTCCCTTTGTCACATTCCATATCGCCGCGGTGGCCTAAAGGCCGCATAAATGTTTATCTAGCTGGGAAAACGGTGCCATTAAAATATGGGCTGATTACATATAATCCCGTCGAACGTTAAAGTTGGGAGGAAACCGGCTTATGAATCAAAAGGCCAAGGAGGCAGCTTCGCACGCTGCGATTCCTGTGAGCATCTCGGCGATGCTCGTCACGCTGGGCGTGGTGTATGGCGATATCGGCACCAGCCCCATGTATGTAACCAAGGCGCTCGTTGCCGGCAACGGCGGCATCGGAAGCGTCACGCAGGAGTTCGTGCTCGGCGCGCTCTCCCTTGTCGTGTGGACGGTCACACTGCTGACGACCGTCAAGTACGTGCTGATCTCGCTGCGCGCCGACAACCACGGCGAGGGCGGCATCTTTGCCCTGTACAGCCTGGTCAAGCGCTGCGGCAAGTGGCTCATCATCCCCGCCATGCTGGGCGGCGCGGCGCTGCTCGCCGACGGCATCCTGACGCCTGCCGTTACCGTCACCACGGCCATCGAGGGCCTGCGCACCATCCCGGCGGTCCATGCCGTGCTCGGTGACGACCAGGGTCGTGTCGTCGCCATCACGCTTGCCATCATCATCGCGCTCTTCTTGGTGCAGCGCATCGGCACGGCCAAGATCGGTCACGCCTTCGGCCCCATCATGACGCTGTGGTTTTTGTTCCTGGGCGGCACGGGCCTGTTCTTTGTCTGCCAGTATCCCGCGGTGCTGCTGTGCCTCAACCCGTTGCGTGGCATCGCTTTTCTGCTGAGCCCCAACAACCATGCGGGCATCATGATTTTGGGCAGCTGCTTCCTCGCTACCACCGGTGCCGAGGCGCTCTATTCCGACATGGGCCATGTGGGCCGCGGCAACATCTATGCCACCTGGCCGTTCGTTAAGTGCTGCCTGCTGCTGTCCTACATGGGCCAGGGCGCGTGGCTTATCAACAACGCCGGCAACCCGGAGCTCATGGGTATCGCCGACCTCAACCCGTTCTACCAGATGCTCGCCCCGGGTCTGCGCCCCTTTGCCGTCGGCCTTTCCACCGTCGCGGCCATCATCGCCTCGCAGGCGCTCATCACCGGTGCATTCTCGCTGGTGTCCGAGGCCAGCCGCCTGGACCTCATGCCGCATATGCAGGTCTTCTATCCTGCCGAGACCAAGGGCCAGCTCTACATCCCCATGGTCAACAACGTCATGCTCGTGGGCTGCGTCGACGTGGTGCTGCTGTTCCAGAACTCGGCGCACATGGAGGCCGCGTACGGCCTGGCCATTACCCTGACCATGATGTGCACGACAATGCTGCTCTTCTTCTATCTGCACGTGGAGCGCAATCTCAAGGTCGCGCCGTGGATCTTTGCTGCCTTCTTCCTTTTGCTCGAGGGTTTCTTCTTTGTGAGCTCGCTCACCAAGTTCTTCCACGGCGGCTACTTCACCATCCTTATGGCTGCACTCATCATGGGCATTATGGTGTGCTGGTACAACGGTACGGCGGTCGAGCAACGTCAGTTTACGCTGCTGCCGCTGCGCAGCTATCTGCCGCAGCTCAAACGCCTGCGCGACGACGATCGCTACGAGCTCATGAGCGACAACATCGTGTACCTGACCAAGGACACCAACACCGACTATATCGACCGCGATATCGTCTACTCGATTTTGGATAAGCACCCCAAGCGCGCTCGCGCCTGGTGGTTCGTGAATGTCGAGACCATGGAGGAGCCGCATACCTTTGCCTACTCGGTCGAGACGTTCGGCACCGACTACGTATTCCGCGTGCATCTGTACCTGGGCTATAAGATCAACCAGCGCGTCAATGCTTACCTGCGCCAGGTTGTTCAGGACCTGGCTGCCAGCGGCGAGCTGCCGGCGCAGACGCATGACTACTCGGTCTACAAGGACCCGGGCAACATCGGTACGTTTAAGTTCGTCATGATCCGCAAGCTGCTGGCGCCCGAAAGCGACGTGGAGCCCAGCGAGCGTACGGCCATCACGCTCAAGTACATCATCCGCCGCGCCGCCGGCACGCCTGCGCGCTGGTACGGCCTGGAGAACTCCAACGTGAGCTTTGAGTACGTGCCGCTGTTCACCAAGTTTAAGGCCGTGAGCAAGATGCAGCGCCTGGCTCCCGACGAGCGTCCGTAGTCGACGTCTGCTGTTTGTCTAGCGACCGCAGGCTGCAAAGGCTATACACTTGAAACCACCACAAGGAGGCCACCACCGCAAAGGTGCCAGTCCCCTTTGTGGTGGTTTTTGTTTTTGAGAGAGGGGCGGGGCGCTGATGGACGTCCGTGCGGACGGCGATATTGCCGAGAACTTTTGGTGGCGGCGTACAACGCTGACGCGTCGCAGCCCTCTGTATGACGCCTGCGTATCGGCGGGGCTGCTAGCCGCGGCGACGATTGTGGGCGCGCTGCTCGACCATCCGGGGCTCGCGCCGAGCATCATGATCGTCTATGTGTTCGCCGTGCAGCTGTGCGCTTTCTTTACCTGGAGCCGCCTGTACTGCCTGCTGAGCTCGGCTGCCGCCGTGGCGCTCTACAACTTCTTGTTTGTCGACCCGCGCTACGCGCTGTCGTTTATCGACCGCGTCTATCCCGGCATGTTCTTTATCATGTTTGCGGTCTCGCTCGTATCGAGCTCGATCGCGCTGGCCCTGCGCCGCGCCTTGGCGCAGGCTGCCGCCAGCGACCGTCGCACGCAGATGGTGCTCGAGACCAACCGCATGCTGCAGCGGTGTGGCGATCAGCAACAGATTGTGCACGCTATGGCAACGCAGCTGGCGCGTCTTTCGGACTGTCCGGTCGTGTGGTATAGCGCCGATGCCGATAACGATGACCTGCTGCCGCGCACGACGTACACGGCCGTGGGCGATGCCGCGCCGGTACACCAGCTGGCGCCGCAGATGCCGCCGCGGCTCTCGGCGTCCGCCTATGTGGGAACGCCGCTCGATGCCACCTATGGCGCCTCGGCGTTCTACGGCATATACCTGACCGTGCGCTCGGGCGACACCATGGTGCGCGCGGGCGATCCCGCCTCGGTGGTGGGGGTGTTCGCCATTGTCGCCGAGCCCGATGCGCTGACGCCCGAGGAGCGGACGCTTGCCGATGCCATCGTGAGCGAAGGCGAGCTGGCGCTCGATCGCGCCCGCGCCATGGAGGCTCGCGAGGAAGCGGCGGTGCTCGCCAAAAACGAACAGCTGCGTGCCAACTTGCTGCGCTCCATCTCGCACGACCTGCGTACGCCGCTCACCAGTATTTCGGGTAATGCCGACGTGTTGCTCGACCAGGGCTCGACCGGCACGGCCGTGCTCGACGACCAGACACGCCGCGGCATGCTCCTATCCATTCGCTCGGACGCGCAATGGCTCAACGCCACTGTCGAGAATCTGCTCGCCATCACCAAGCTCGAGGGTGGCGGTATGCGCCTGTCGACCACGCTCGAGCTCATGGACGATATCGTCGAGGAGGCGCTGCGCCACGTGAACCCGGCCGTGCGCGAGCACGACCTTAAGGTGGTGGCGTGCGATGAGCCGGCGCTCGTCAACGTCGACGCGCGCCTGATGGTGCAGCTGGTGGTCAATCTGGTGAACAACGCCATCGCCTATACGCCCGCGGGCTCGCATATCGTAATCTCGATTGGCGTCCATGATGGATGCGTGGCGTGCTCGGTTGCTGATGATGGCCCGGGCATTGCGCCCGAGGACCGCGAGCGGATCTTTGAGTCGTTCTACACCGCCAACCATGGCCTGGCCGACAGCTGCCGCAGTGTGGGCTTGGGGCTTTCGCTCTGCCGCTCCATTGCGCTGGCACATGGCGGTAGCATAGAGGTTACCGCGGCGGACCCTCACGGTTCGGTCTTTACGATTGAGCTTCCCGCCGCCGACGTTTCGTTTGATAAGGAGTAGCGCTGTGCCGAACTCTGCCGTGAAACCGCTCATCTTGGTCGTTGAGGACGATCCCGCCGTCCGCAACCTTATCGTCGCCGCGCTCGAGGCGCACGGTTTGCGCCATATGGCTGTGGAGACCGCCCACGCCGCCATCGCCGCCGCTTCGTCGCAGGCGCCGAGCATTGTGCTGCTCGATCTGGGCCTGCCCGATATGGACGGCGTCAAGGTGGTGGAGTCGGTGCGCGCGTGGTCGGGCATGCCGATCATCGTGGTTTCGGCGCGCAGCGAGGACGCGGACAAGATCCGAGCGCTCGATGCCGGCGCCGATGACTACCTGACTAAGCCGTTTTCGGTCGAGGAGCTGCTCGCGCGCATTCGCACGACGCTCAGGCGCCTTTCGTATGCGCAGGCGGGCGGCGTTGCCTCCGAGGGCTCGTTCGATACCGGTGAGCTGCATATCGATTTTGACGCCGGCATCGCAACGATGGACGGCGAGGAGCTGCACCTGACGCCGATCGAGTACAAGCTGCTGTGCCTGCTGGCGCATAACGCCGACAAGGTGCTGACGCACCAGTTTATCTTGCACGAGATTTGGGGCACGGCGACCAAGAGCGACCTGGCGAGCCTGCGCGTCTTTATGGGCACGTTGCGCAAGAAGATCGAGTCCGACCCCGCGCACCCGCGCTATATCCAAACGCACGTAGGCATTGGCTACCGCCTAGTCATCCAAGGCTAGATCGCCAACCACCATCCCAATATGAGTTGCGGTGAAATACGGTCTAAATTTGCCTAATTCCAGGCAAAACAGTCCGTATTCCACCGCAACTTTGTTATTTGCCCTTGGGCTTGCTGGCGTAGAACTTCTTCTTTTTGGGCTTGCCGGCGGGGGAGGGCTTGCCGGAAAAGTTGGACTTGCCGTTGCCGGCCTGCGCGTGCGCGGGTACTGCCGCACGGGGCTTGCGGGCCTCGGGGTTGCGCAGTTCCTCGGTTCGCTCGGCAATCTCCTCGGCGCTAAAGCCGACCTCGGCCATGGCGTCCTCGATGGGCAGGCGGCGCACGATGTAGCAGTGGTGCACCTTCTGGTTGCGCGCGAAGTCCTCGGGGATGGTCTGCGCCGTAATGTCCTCCAGCACCACGCCCGCGCGGGCGAGCTTGCGCGTTTCGGGGCGGAAGCCGCGCAGGTTGCAGCTAAAGATGGCATGGCCGCCCTGCGCGAGCAGGCGCGATACGCCAGCCAAAAGCTCAACATGGTCGCGCTGGACATCCCAGGTGCGGCGGCCCATCTTGGACGAGTTCGAGAACGTGGGCGGGTCGACAAAGATCAGGTCCCAGCGGTTGCGCGTCTGGCGCTGGTCGCGAATCCAGGCGAGCACGTCGTCGCGCACAAAATGATGCTGAGGCCCCACAAAGCCGTTCTGGCGCATGTTGCGCTCGGCCCAGTCCAGATAGGTATTGGAGAGGTCGACCGTCACGGTCTCCTCGACGCCGCCATCGGCCGCGTAGCAGGTGGCAGTGCCGGTGTAGGCAAACAGATTGAGGAAGCGGCGCGCCTGCTTGGCGTGCTCGCGCACCAGGTTGCGGGTGACGCGGTGGTCCAAGAAGATGCCGACGTCCAGGTAGTCGTCAAAGTTGACGGCAAAGGTGAGGCCGCCCTCCTCGATGAGCGGCAGGCGACGGCGCGCGATGTTGGCGCGCTCGCCCGGGCCGCCCTTGCCGGCGCCCTGCTTGCCGTACTGCGAGCCGCCGCGCGAACGCATGCGGGCCTTGGCATGCACATGCTCGGCTGGGACATCCAGGATGCGCGGCGCGATGGCCAAGATGTCGAGCATACGGGCCTGGGCCAGCGCCGGGTCGATGGTCTTGGGCGCCGCGTATTCGGCGATGACGAGCCAGCGGCCTGGAGTCTGTGGGCAACCCTCGTACAGGTCGATGGCGGCGGAGTAGTCGGGCAGGTCGGCATCGTAGACGCGGTAGCAGCTCACGCCCTCGCGCTTGGCCCACTTGCGGCGCAGGCGAGCGTTCTTGCGCAGGCGGTTGGCGAACTGCTCGGATTCGGGGATGAGCACGGGCAGCGGCTTGCCGTCGCCCAGGTCGAGCGTGGCAGCGGGCTCGGGCATGGCAGAAGCTGCGGCCTCATCGTTGACTTCGTTGGCATCCGCAACCTCGGCCTCGGCATCCGCGCTGGTCGCAGCCTCAAACGCTGCGGCGGCGTGGTCGAGCGAGGGCCAAACCTCGATAGTCGCCTCTTCGTTGTTGGGCATGACGGCAATGGAGCGCGCGGGCTCGGCATGGAGCGCGCGGGCCATAAGGCCGTCGCGGGTGAGGGCGGCGACCGGCGCGGCGGTAAGCTCGGGCGCGCGACGCAGCTCGCCGACCAGCGTCATGGCGTCATGCATAAGCGACAGCGGTGTCTCGGTCGTATCCGCGACGAGGGCGGCACCGGCGACGGCGCCCGCGTGGTCCAGTACGGTGGCAGATTTTGCGCCGCAAAAATCGACAAAGCGCTTGTAGCCGGCGCACTTGACCATGCACTCGGCGGTTTTGCGGGCGGCGGGGTCGATGTCTACGGCCACGATGCGCACCTGGCGCTCGCGCGCTGCCGCCTCGCGCTCGCGCGCCTCGGCACGCAGCTGCTCCCACAGGGCGGCGTCGTGCAGCTGCCAGCCCTCAAAGCCCCAGTGCTCGCGGGCGGCGCCCGGAGCGCGGTCGGTTAGGATATTCACGGCCTCTAGCAGCAGGCCGCCGCCGGCGCACGAGGCGTCGACCAGCGTGGGCAGGGCTTCGTTCTCGTAATCGTCGGCCGTCAGCTCGCGCTCGCACAGTGCGGTCCAGCCGACCTGCGACAGCACCAGGGCGGCGTAGTCGGGGCGCAGCACGTGCGCGCCCTCGCCGGCGCGGGTCGCGGCGGGCGGCAGGCGCTTGAACAGCGGGTCACCCGAAAGGTCCAGGCTGATGCTCGCGCGGCGCTGACGCAGCGAAAGCAGCAGGTGAACGTCGGGATCGGCGGCGTCGACATCGGCGCGACGGCCCGTGGTCTCGGCCAGGCGGTCGCACAGTGCGTCTTTGGCGCGCAGGGCCGAGAAGCGCGTGTTGCGCAGCTGCTCGGTCACGCCGCGGGCGGTAATGGCGATGGTGGCGCCGGGGCGGACGATGCTCTCCCAGGCGATGTCGTAAACGCTATCGTACAGCTCGTCGGCATCCTGCGCCTCAAAGCGTCCAAGCACCACAAACACGCGGCTGGCCAGGCGCGACCACAGACAGGCGCGGTAGCCTTCTTCGAGCTCGCCCTCAAACGTAGCGCGGCCCTTCAGGCGGCGGACATGCGAAAGCCCGAGCCACTTGAGCTCGTCGGCGAGTGCGGATTCAAAGCCCTCGGGGCAGCTTGCATAAAATTCCATGGGTGACCTCTCTGGTTGCGTCGCTCCATTATATGATGGATGCTTCGTTTGCCATCGCCCTCGAAAGGAACCCATATGATTGATGCGTGCTCCGATTCCGCTGTATTGTTTTTTGACGTGGACGGCACGCTGACGTCGTTCGACCCCGACAACATGACCGACAAGGACTTTTCGGCGGTTCGCCCTTCGCAGACGGTCGTCGAGGCGTTTCATCGTCTGCGCGACGCAGGGCACAAGGCGTTTATCTGCACGGGTCGCCCCTTGTGGCTGATTGCGGACAGCCTGCGCGCGCTCGACCCTGCGGGTGTCGTGGCCATGGCGGGCGCCACGCTCGAGGTCGAGGGGCGTGTGGTGCACGAGGATTGCATTGACGAGGGTATTGTCGAGGAGCTTGCGCGTCGCATTGTTGCGGCAGGGTTCGAGGCCTTTTTCGAGGCCAATGCTGCGACCTTTGCGCTGGAGCCTGCGGGCGTTGAGCAGTCGTCTTTGATCGGCACTGCTGCGGTGCACAGCGCCGAGGAAATGCGCATCGACGGTCGTCTGCGCGTGGGCAAGGTATGCCTTAATGCGCCCAGTCTGGCTCGCGTTGCCAACGACGACGGCTTTATCGATCGCGAGTTTGAGCTGTGCAATACCGGCGGCCAGAACCGCGAGCTGAGCCCCAAGGGTATCGACAAGGGCGTGGGCGTGGCGCGAGCGCTGGAGTACCTGGGCCGCGAGGGAAATGCGCGCACCTTTGGCTTTGGCGATTCGGGCAACGATCTGGGCATGCTCGCTGCGGTCGAGACGGCTGTCGCCATGGGCAACGCCATGCCCGAAGTCAAGGCGCTCGCCGACTACGTGACCGACGATGTCGCACACGACGGCACCGTCACAGCGATGCAGCATTTCGGCCTCATCTAATGAATCTCGCCTTCTGACGTTTGCTCAAACTGCGACTCTTTGCTTTTGCATGCTCAATCGATTTATCAATCCAAACGCTGAGGTGTTTATACCGTTCGCCGAGAAGATAAAAACCCGCAGCTCACGCCTTGATAAACATAGGTAAAGTGTTTAGCAGTTTATCGGCCGTATGCTAACGAAAGGAATCAGGCAGATGGCAATCAAGGTGTTCGCTGACGGTGCAAACCTCGAGGGCATGCTCGACATGTACGAGAACGGCAACGTTCAGGGTTTCACGACCAACCCGTCCCTTATGAAGAAGGGCGGCGTGACGGATTACCGCGCGTTTGCCAAGGAGGTCCTGGCCCACATCACCGATGTGTCCGTATCGTTTGAGGTCTTTGCCGACGACGTCGAGACCATGGAGATCGAGGCGCGCGAGATCGCTACCTGGGCCGAGAACGTCTACGTCAAGATTCCGTGCGTGACCACCAAGGGCGAGTCCACCGCCGAGCTGGTCCGCAAGCTTTCGGCCGACGGCATCAAGGTCAACGTCACCACCATCTTTACGCCTACGCAGGTCGACGAGATGGTCGAGGCCGTTGACGCCGAGACGCCGTCTATCATCTCGCTCTTTGCCGGCCGCATTGCCGACACCGGCGTCGATCCCATTCCGTTTATGACGGAGTCGGTCAAGAAGGCCGCCGCCAAGCCCAACTGCGAGGTCCTGTGGGCATCCACGCGCGAGCTCATCAACATCTATCAGGCCGAAGCCTGCGGTTGCCAGATCATCACGGTGCCCAACAGCATCCTGGCCAAGCGCAAGAACATCGGTCGCGATCCGTACGAGGTCTCGCTCGACACCGTGCGCGGCTTTGCCAAGGATATCGCCTCGCTCGGCTTCCATATCCTCCCGTAACGCGAACACCGGCTGTACCGTGGGTTGCTCGCCCCAGCCTTTCCTTTCCCTATCGCTCACGCGCTTCGCGAGGGTCGCGCTAGGCAAAGGAAAGGCCGGGGCTGCCGACACGAACTTGCCGGTAGGTTGGTGATCGGCTTCCATATCCTGCCGTGGGCAAAGGTACCCCCGCCTGCGACGTGCAAAATTGAGAGTATTCAGCAAGGTAAAGTTATTTACCAGTTAACCGAAGCAAAAAACGGCCCCCGTTTTGGCTCTAAAAACGCCAAAACGGGGGCCGTTTTTGCTTTTATGGTTCTCCGAGGTGCCGCGGTGCTATCGGGAAATGCTGAATATTCGCCATTTTGCACGTCGCGAGAGGGGGTACCCTTGCTTTGGCGGTTTACTTTTCCTGCACCATGGTGAGTGAGATCTTCTTGCGGTCGCGATCGACCTTTTCGACCCACACCTTGACCGTGTCGCCGACGCGTACCACGTCGCTCGGGTGCTTGACGAAGCGGTTGGCGAGCTTGGAGATGTGCACGAGGCCGTCCTGGTGCACGCCCACGTCGACGAAGGCGCCAAAGTCGACGACGTTACGCACTGTGCCCTTGAGCTCCATGCCGGGTTCCAGGTCGTCGATGGAAAGCGCCGAGCGGCTAAAGACCACCTCGGGCGCGTCGTCGCGCGGGTCGCGGCCGGGCTTCTTGAGCTCGTTGACAATGTCGATGAGCGTCAGGGTACCGCAGTCCAGGTCGCTTGCCAGCGCCGAGATGCTGCCCAGGCGGCGCTCGATGTCGGGCACGCCGCCGCGGCCGAGCTCGCCTGCCGCAACGCCGGCGCGCTCCAAGACGGCCGTGGCCACCTCGTAGCTCTCGGGGTGAACGCTTGTCGCGTCGAGCGGGTTCTTGCCGCCGCTGATGCGCAGGAAGCCTGCGGCGTTGAGATATGCCTTGGGTCCTAACTTGGGAACCTTCTTAAGCTGGCGACGATCGGTAAAGGCACCGTTTTCTTCGCGATAGGCCACGATATTCTTGGCCACGCTCGGCGTGATGCCCGATACGTAGCCCAGCAGGCTCGCGCTTGCGGTGTTTACGTCGACGCCCACGCGGTTGACGACGTCCTCCACCACGTGGCCCAGGGTGCGCGAAAGCTCGGTCTGGTCAAGGTCGTGCTGGTATTGGCCCACGCCGATGGACTGGGGCGGAATCTTGACGAGCTCTGCCAGCGGGTCCTGCAGGCGGCGGCCCAGGCTCATGGCGCCGCGCACGGTGACGTCCAGGTCGGGATATTCCTGGCTGGCGAGCTCGGACGCGGAGTACACCGACGCGCCGGCCTCGTTAACGATGGTGTAGCGAAGGCTGGGCGCCTGCTCGGCAATGAACTCCGAGACGACTTCTTCGGTCTCGCGGCTGGCGGTGCCGTTGCCGATGACGATGGTGTTGACGCCGTCCTTCTTGACGAGGCGGGCGAGCTCACGCTTGGTGCCGGCGACGTCGTGGCGCGGCTTGGTGGGGTAGACCACGCCGTGGTCGAGCAGCTTGCCGGTCTCGTCCATGACGGCGACCTTACAGCCGGTGCGGTAGCCCGGGTCGAGCGCGAGCACGCGGGCGCCGCGCACGGGGCGCGCCGAGAGCAGCCCCTCGAGATTCTTGGCAAAGACGTTGATGGCCTCGGTCTGCGCGCGAACGGTGAGTTTGGCGCGGGCTTCGCGCTCCAGCGAGGGAGCCATGAGGCGCTTGTAGCCGTCGGCGATAGCGGCGTCAAAGACGGGCGCGAACACGCCCTGGCGACGGGGCCAGCGGCTGCCGAGGCGCGCCGTGGCGGCAGCGCCGTCGACGTTCACGCGCACGCGGAGCTTGCCCTCGCGCTCACCGCGGTCGATAGCCAGCACGCGGTGGTTGGGGATGCGGCGCAGCGGTTCGTCATAGCTGTAGTACGGCTCGTAGGGGGTCTTCTCGGCGGGGTCGGTGGCCTCAACGACGATGTCGGCGGTGTTTTGCGTAAAGGCGCGCAGATCGGCGACGTTCTCGGGGTCCTCGGCCACCGTCTCGGCCACGATATCAGCTGCGCCGGCGAGCGCCTTTTCGGGCGTGTCGAAGCCGGCCTCCTCGTTGACGTATGTCGCGGCGGCGTCGAGTGCGCTGCCCTTGGCCGAAGCCTGCATGATGATCATGTTGGCGAGCGGCTCCAGGCCTGCCTCGCGTGCCTTCTGCGCGCGGGTCATGCGTTTCTTGCGGTAGGGCTTGTAGAGGTCCTCGACGCGCTGGAGCTGTGTGGCCTCGCGAATCTGCTGCTCGAGTTCGGGCGTGAGTTTGCCCTGGGCGTCGATGAGCAGAATGACGTCCTCTTTACGCTGCTCAAGATTGCGCAGGTATGACAGGCGCTCGTCGAGGGCGCGCAGGGCGACGTCATCCATGCCGCCCGTGGCCTCCTTGCGGTAGCGCGAGATAAAGGGGATGGTGTTGCCCTCGTCGATGAGCTTGACAGCCGCCTCGACGTTGGCGGCCTTAAGGTTGAGCTCGCGGGCGAGCTGGGCGATAAGATCCATGGGACTCCTTGCGTTTAAGGTGCGTTTGCAGCACAGGGCTACCAAGGATACCACCTGCCACTTCGCCCAAAAAAGACTGTTTTGGCGCGGAACCACGAAAGCGGCCTATCTACTACGTTTGAACCGTGTGGGTCGACCATCCCCCAGTTTTCCGAAAATGCGCAAGCCGTTTACCTGCGGTTTTTATTTCGCGAAATTCGGTATGGATGAGGGTGATTGGTTAAACGTAGTAGATAGGCACATTTCGTGGCGAACGAATCAAGCTGAGGCGCAAAAAGGCCCCCCGCCTCAGAAAAATCGTCAGCGAAGTAGCAAAATGCCCCGCGGGCAGGAGGCTGCTCGCGGGGCAAAGAAGAGGGGCTTATTTGTGGCGGACCGAGGGGCCCGGCATGGGGTTTCTGCCGCGGCCTGTCCTAAGGTGCTACAGCTCGACGAGCTGGCCGGTCTCGGCGGCCTCCTTGATGGCGTTGAGAAGCGTGAGCGTCTTGACGTTATCGGCGGGGGTTACGACGGGCTCAACTTCGCGGCGGACGACCTTCACAAAGTGCTTGAGCTGCATCTTGTGCGGCAGCGCCGGGTCGACGGCCGGAATCTCCATCTGCAGCGGCTTGTGCCAGTTGGAGGCGCCGTCGTAGGAGAACTGATGCAGGCGGGGCAGCGAAAGGGCACCCAAGGTTCCGCCGATAAAGTAGGCGTCGGCGTCGAAGGGGCGGTACTGCGGATCCTCGCGAGCGGTTGCCTCCCAGTTCCAGGGGCTGGCGGTGGCGTCGGAGATGGTCATGCTCGCAAGCGCGCCATCGGCAAAACGGACGTTGACCACGGCGGAGTCCTCGGTCTCAAAACCGCGGGCGGCGCTGGACTGCATGCCCTGGACGGCGACGGGCTCGCCCAGCAGGTAGCGGAGCAGGTCCACGTCGTGAACCAGGTTGACCAAGATCGGTCCGGCACCCTTCTTGCGGCGCCACTCGACATCGAAGTACTCGTCATTCTTATAGATCATGTAGTGGAAGCTCGACACGGTGAGCTTGCCCAGCTCGCCGGACTCGATGATCTCCTTGGCCTTGTTGACGAAGGGGTTGTGGCGACGGTGCTGACCCACGAGCACGGGCACGCCGGCGGTCTCGGCCTCGGCGGCGAAAGCCTGGGCATCCTCGAGGTCGTTGGAGATCGGCTTTTCGACCAGCGGCACGATGTTGCGCTTGATGGCCTCGCGGGCAACGCCCAGGTGCAGGTCGTTGGGGGTGGCGATGATGACGGCCTCGGGCTTGACCTCGTCCATCATCTGGGCGGGATCGGTAAAGAACGGCACGCCGGCAGCCTCGGCCGTGGCGCGGGCGCCCTCAAAGGCGTCGGCGATGGCGACGAGCTCGGCCTCGGGCTCCTCGGTGACAAAGCGGATGTGGTTGCGGCCCATGGCGCCGGCGCCGATGACGGCAATGCGGACGGGGTTGAGCTCAGACATTTCGACTCCTTAATGCTGGTGGCTGGTGGAATGTGACAAAGGGACAGTCCCTTTGTCACATCGGTAAAACTAGGCGGACTTCTTCTTGCTGTCGGAGACCATCATGTAGAGGGTGAGCACGACGGCGATGGCGGCGATCACGATGGCGCCGTAGAAGGACTGCTGGTAGGCGGCGCTGCCGGCCTCGGCGTGATACAGCACGGCAGTGATGGGCTGGCTGATCCAGGTAGAGGCGGCGTAGCCCAAAAACATGATGCCGTAGTTGACACCGATGTTGCTGGTGCCAAAGGCGCCACCGGTGAGCGGCGGGTAGATGACGAGCAGGGCGCCAAAGCTAAAGCCGAGCAGAGCGAGCGCCACAAAGAACATGCTCTGCGTAAAGCTCATCGACATGATGACGAGCGCGACGATGGTCACGACAAGGCTGATGAGCAGCGACTTGTAGGCACCGATCTTGTCGATGATCTGGCCAAAGGAAAGGCGACCGACCAGGTTGGCGCAGGTGTTGACGGAGACGACCACGCCGCCGAGGGCGACGGCTGCGGCACTCGTGGGGTCGGCGAAGAGCTGGACGGCGGCGATGGAGGCAACCTTGCCCACAAGCAGGGTGCCGGCGGTGGCGGCAAAGGCGAAGGTGACGATGAGGACCCAAAAGCGCGGGGTCTTGACCATCTCGCCCGGGGTGAGGTCGCCGAAAGTGCCGGCGTGCGCGCCGCCCTTGGGGACCTCGAAGCCCTCGGGCAGCCAACCGGCCTCGGGGGCCTTCAGGAACAGGGCGGAGGCGGCGATCGTCACAAAGAAGATGACGCCGAGTGCCTTAAGGGCGCCAAAGATGCCAAGGCTCGGGATGAGCAGCGAGGCGAGCACCGGGGACAGCACGGCGGGGCCGGCGGTCGAAGCGGCCAGGGTGATGCCGGAGGCGAGGCCCTTTTTGTCGATGAACCACTTTTGGCCGGTGGTGAGCGCGGGGTTGTAGCCCAGGCCGTTGCCGATGGCGGCGACGAGCGAGAACCACAGGTAGAACTGCCACGGCTCGGTGACGGTGCCGGACATGAACCAGCCCACGCCGTAGCACACGGCGGCAGCGATCACGACGTTGCGCGGGCCGATCTTATCGGAGATGCGGCCGGCGAAGATGCCCGTCACGGCCATGATGGTCTGGAAGACCGGGAAAGCCCAGGTAAGTGCGCTGGACCACTCGGGGTAGACGGCGAGCAGGTTCTTGGACACGACGGAGTACAGCGCGATGGAGCTGATGAAGAACATGGTGACGCACGCGGCGGAAAGCACGACGGCGCGACCCTTGTTGGAGTTGGTGGAAGCCATGGGACTCTTTCTAATCGATGCGGGGGGAGGGGAGGGGCAAACGCCGCTGAGGTGCTTGCCCCGCGCCCCTTTCTACCGGGCTTGTTTACTGGTCGGTCGGCTTGGCGACGCCGGACTCATCGGACCAAAGCTCGACACCCTTGTTCTTGAGGTAATTGTCGGCATAGGCGCGACGGCCGCCGGGCTTAGCGGTGAGGTCGCCCATCATGTTGGAGAAGCCGCCATCAACCTTGATGGCGTCGCCGGTGGTAAAGTCCGAGCGCTTGGACGCCAGGAACATGACGGCGTTGGCGATATCGCTGACCTCGCCGATGCGGCGCGTGGCGATAAGGCGGCTGCGGCTCTTCTCGACCTCGGGGTCAGCGTAAAAGCTCGCCGACATGGGGGTCTTGACAAAGCAGGGCTCGACGCAGTTGGAGCGCACGCCGTAGGGGCCCCACTCGGCGGCCAGCATCTTGGACATCATGTTGACGCCCGCCTTGGTGGAGCTGTACACGCCCGAGAACGTCTCGGGGGAGTGGCTGGCGACGGTCGAGATGTGCACCAGACGACCCTGGCCGGCCTTGATCATCTCGCGACCAAAGCGCTGCGAGGTGATGAAGTAGCCGGTGAGGTTGACGTTGATGACCTCGTTCCAGTCACTCAGCGGCAGGTCTTCCATGGCGGCGAAGCGCAGGATGCCGGCGGTGTTGACGAGGACGTCGACGCGGCCGAAGTCGGCGATGGTGGCGTCGACGGCGGCCTGAACCTCGGCCTCGTCGGTGGCGTTCATCTTGTAGCCCTCGGCGTGAATGCCAAACTCGGCAGCAAGGTCGGCGGCAGCGGCCTTGACCTTCTCCTCGTCCAGGTCGAGCAGGACGACGTTAGCGCCATTGCGGGCGAACTCTCGGCAAATCTCGACGCCCATGCCGCCGAGCGCGCCAGTCACGGCGCAGACATCGCCCTCGAGCTTAAGCCAATTGCTCATAGGAACTTCCCTTCTTGTGCCTCCCGGTGGGTCGCTCCCATTAACCGACCCACGTGGTTTTCGCTGGTTATCGTATGCTTTGCATTTGCGCAGGTGAATTGCATATTTGTTAGAATGACGTTAACCATAGGTTTACACTGTGCGATGCAGTTTATTCTCAATTGAGCGCATGACCTGCGAAAACAACCTCCTGTGGCACCATGTGGCCACGGGCGCGAAAACGGGAGATTGACGTGTACGATCGACGACTTGAGGCTATATCGGCCGCCGCGGAGCTGGGAAGCTTCTCGCGCGCGGCGGCAAAACTACGTGTGTCGACCCCGGCTCTCGTCAAACAGGTGTCGGGGTTCGAGGCCGAGTTTGGCATCACGTTGTTCGAGCGCTCGCATTCGGGCGTTAAGGTGACGCCGGCGGGTGCGCTGCTGGTAGACGATGCGCGCTCGATCATGCGTCAGTCCGAGGATGCGTTGCGCCGTGCCCGACGCGCAGCGGGCGATGGCGGCGCCGTGCGTCTGGGCGTGTCGATGATGTGCCCGGGGCGCCAAACGCTGTCGATGTGGCCGAGTGTGCACGAGCTGGAGCCGTCGCTGCGCTTTGAGATTGTGCCGGTGAGTGACCTCTACGATGAGCGCGAGACCGTCATGCGCAGTCTTGGTCGCGAAGTGGATGTAGTGCAGTCGAGTTTTTCGACCCCGCGCTGGGGCGACGCCTGCCAAAAGCTCCTTATCGTCAACGTACCGTTTTATATTGATGTGCCGCGCACGAGCCCGCTTGCGCGCAAGACGCGCATCACGGTTGCCGACCTGGAGGGCATGCGCCTGCGCGTGCTCCGTCACGGCAACGACGCTATGGACAGCCTGCGCATCGACCTGTTGGCCGACGGCGGCGTGGACGTGATCGACGTGGATAGCTTCGACTTTGCGCTCTTTAACGAGGCGGAGGAAAAGGGCGATGCGGTGCTCACCTGCGGAGCGTGGTCGGGCGTGCACCCGGCCTTTGTGGGCGTACCGTTTCTATGCGGTCGCGAGGTGCCGGTCTATTTGCACTACCCGCTCGAGCCCACCCTCCAAGTCCAAAAATTCGTCAACGCCATGGCCCAACTCCTCAACTAGCTCATTTGGCGCGGGTAGTCTTTTTGGGACGGGGCTTTTTTAGCTACCCAATCTGGTGCCGTCGAAGCATGACGCCGTATTTGGCACAGGGTAGCTAAAAAGCCCCGTCCCAAAAAGACTAACAAAACGAGGCCCTGGCCAAACGGCCAGGGCCTCACTAACCTTTATTCCGTTTTAAACAACGGGCTGATTGCGCGCAGGAGGGTGCCCCGGGGCGGCGGGGTATTTCCTCCGCGCGCAGTTTCGCAGCGAAGCGAGAATGTTTGAGCACGGAGGAATTACCCCGACGCCCCGGGGCACCCTCCGTCAGTAACCGTTCCTACTCCAGCTCAAACGCACCCGTGTACAGCTGGTAGTAGTACCCGCGCTTGGCGATCAGCTCGTCGTGGTTGCCGCGCTCGATGATACGGCCGTGGTCCAGACAGATGATCGCGTCGGAGTTGCGCACGGTGGACAGGCGGTGTGCGATGACAAACGTCGTGCGGCCCTCCATGAGCTTATCCATGCCCGCCTGCACGATGGCCTCGGTGCGGGTGTCGATGGAGCTCGTGGCCTCGTCTAGAATCATCGCCGGCGGATCGGCGACGGCGGCGCGGGCGATCGAGATCAGCTGGCGCTGGCCCTGCGACAGCTGTGCGCCGTTGCCGGTGAGCATCGTGTCGTAGCCGTCGGGCAGGCGGGTGATAAAGTCGTCCGCGCCGGCGAGCTTGGCCGCCGCGATGCACTCCTCGTCGGTGGCATCCAGGTTGCCGTAGCGGATGTTATCCATCACGGTACCGGTGAACAGGTTCACGTCCTGCAGCACGACGCCCAGCGAGCGGCGCAGATCGGCCTTGCGGATTTTGTTGACGTTGATGCCGTCGTAGCGAATCTTGCCGTCGGCGATGTCATAGAAACGGTTGATGAGGTTGGTGATGGTCGTCTTGCCGGCACCGGTGGCACCGACAAACGCGACCTTCTGGCCCGGCTTGGCAAACACGGACACGCCGTGCAGCACCTCGTGGTCGGGCGTGTAGCCAAAGTCGACGTTGTCCATGACCAGGTCGCCGCGCAGCGGTACGTACTCGATCTCGCCGGTTGCGCGGTGCGGATGTTTCCACGCCCACATGCCGGTGTGGTGGTCAGCCTCCTCGAGCTGCCAGGTGTCGGGGTTGACCTGCGCGTTGACGAGTGTCACGTAGCCTTCGTCGGCCTCGGGCTTCTCGTCGATGAGCTCAAAGATGCGGTCGGCGCCGGCGAGGCCCATGACCACGGCGTTGATCTGCTGCGAGATCTGGCCGATCTGTCCGCAGAACTGCTTGGTCATATTGAGGAACGGCACCACGACGGCGATGGACAGCGTCATGCCCGAGATGCTCAGGTTGGGCACGCCCAGCGCCAGGAAAATGCCGCCGGCAAGGGCCACCAGCACGTAGAGCAAGTTGCCCAGGTTCATAAGGATGGGCATGAGGATGTTGGCGTACATGTTGGCCTTCTGTGAGACCTCGAAGAGCTTTTCGTTGCGCTCGTCAAAATCGGCCTCGGCGGCAGACTCGTGGCAGAACGCCTTGACGACTTTCTGGCCGTTCATGACTTCCTCGATATGGCCCTCGACCACGCCGAGCTCGGTCTGCTGTGCAATGAAGAAGCGCGCGGAGTTGGAGCCGAGCAGCTTGGTCATAAAGGTCATAAAGGCGACGCCGGCGATGATGACCAGGCACATCCACACGCTGTAGTACAGCATGATAAAGAACACCGTGACGATGATGATGATCGTCATGAGCAGGTTGGGCAGCGACTGGCTGATCATCTGACGCAGCGTGTCGATGTCGTTGGTGTAGTGGCTCATGATATCGCCGCGCTGGTGCGTGTCGAAGTAGCGGATCGGCAGGTCCTGCATGCGGTTGAACATCATCTCGCGCAGCTTCTCGAGCGAGCCCTGCGTGACGATAGCCATGGCGCGGTTCCAGAAGAGCGAGGACAGGACGCCGACGCCGTAGATGCAGGCGAGGGTGGTCACGAGCTGTGCGATCTTGGGCTGCGCGGCTTCCCAATCGCCCGACTGCCACGATTCGCCAATAATTTGCAGGGCGCTCTGCAGGAAGGTCGCGCCGATGGAGTTGATGATGGCGCAGAGCACCACGCCGGCGACGACGAGGGGCAAAAGCACGGGATAGAAGCCAAAGAGCGTCTTGATGAGGCGCGACATGGTGCCGCCCTTGCGGTTGAGCGCGCGCTCGGCGGTCGTTGCCTTACTCATGGGCCTCGCCTCCTTCCTGGGTCTGAGCTTGCGTTGCGGTCATGTCGGTGTTGTCTGCCGCCGTGTTCGCGTCGCCAGAGACGTCGTCGGCGTCTTGCGTACCTTCGGCAGACATCTTGTTTTGCGAGGTAAAGGTCTCTCGGTAGATCTCGCTCGTCTTGAGCAGCTCTTCGTGGTTGCCGATCTGTGCGATACGGCCGCCCTCCATGACGATGATGCGGTCTGCGTCCTGCACGGAGCTGATGCGCTGGGCGATGATGATCTTGGTCGTGTTGGGCAGATAGCTTGCCAGACCTGCGCGAATTTTTGCGTCGGTCTTGGTGTCGACGGCGCTGGTGGAGTCGTCCAGGATCAAGATCTTGGGGCGACGCAGCAGGGCGCGTGCAATGCACAGGCGCTGCTTCTGACCGCCCGAAACATTGGAGCCGCCCTGTTCGATCCAGGTGTCGTAGCCCTTGGGGAAACCGTCGACAAACTCGTCGGCGCAGGCCAGATGCGCTGCCTCGCGGACTTCCTCGTCGGTGGCGTTCGGGTCGCCCCAACGCAGGTTCTCGGCGATGGTGCCGCTAAACAGCACGTTTTTCTGCAGCACCATGGCGACCTGGTGACGCAGCGCGTCCAGGTCGTAGTCGCGCACGTCCACGCCGCCCACGCGCACAGCGCCTTCGGTGGTGTCGTACAGGCGGGCGATGAGGTTAACGAGCGTGGACTTGGCCGAGCCGGTGCCGCCGATGATGCCGATGGTCTCGCCGCTCGTAATGTGCAGGTCGATATCGTCGAGCGCCTGGCGCTTCGCATGCTTGGAATACTTAAAACTCACGTGGTCAAAGTCGATGGAACCGTCGGCAACCTCGAGCACGGGCTCGGCGGGATCGGCGATCGTGGGCTCGGCGGCCAGCACCTCGGCAATGCGGTGTGCCGATTCGTCGGCCATGGTCACCATGACAAAGATCATCGACAGCTGCATCAGGCTCATGAGAATCTGGAAACCATAGGTAAAGGTCGAGGAGAGCTGGCCCACGTCGAACAGCGTGCCCTGGCTCGTGATGATGAGCTTGGAGCCCAGGTAGATGATGACGACAAACGCGCCGTTGACGCAGATGTTCATCATGGGGTTGTTAAAGGCGAGCAGCTTCTCGGCGCGGGTGAAGTCCATCTGGACATCGCGCGCGGCGGCCGCGAACTTCTCCTTCTCAAAGTCTTCGCGTACGTAGCTCTTAACCACGCGCATGCCGGTGACGTTTTCCTCGACGGACTCGTTAAGGGCATCGTACTTGTGGAACACGCGCGAGAAGATGGGGCGCACCTTAAAGATGATAAAGAACAGCCCAAAGCCCAGCAGCGGAATGATGACCAGGTAGACCATGGCAACGCTGCCGCCCATGATAAATGCCATGGTAAAGGCGAAGATCAATACCAGCGGCGCGCGCACGGCGATACGGATGATCATCATAAAGGCCTGCTGCACGTTGTTGATGTCGGTGGTCAGGCGCGTGACGAGCGAGGAGCTCGAGAACTCATCGATGTTGGCAAAGCTGAACGTCTGGATTTTGTAGAACAGGTCGTGACGCAGGTTCTTGGCGAAGCCGCAACTCGCATGGCTGCAGGTGACGCCTGCCGCGGCGCCAAAAGCAAGCGACGTCAGCGCGATGAGCACCAAAAAGCCTGCGGTGGGAAGCATCTCGGCTACGGTGGCGCCGTCTTTGATAGCGTCGATCAGGTTGGCGGTGATAAATGGAATCAGCATCTCGCAGAGCACCTCGCCAAGCACGAGCAACGGCGTGGCAACGGTGACTTTCATATAGTCGCGGATGCTGCCCATGAGGGTTTTAATCATCCAGTTCCTCCCAGGTTACGCGGATTTTATCGAGCATTTCGGCGAGGTCCTCGCGCTCGTCATGGGTGAGCGCGCTAAAGGCCTGCTCTCTAAAGCGAATGCGGGCCGCCTGCTCTACGTGGGCCTTTTCCCATCCCGCTTCGGTCAGGCGAATGGTGAGCTGCCGCCGGTCTTTGGGATTGCGGCTGCGCTCGATAAGGCCGGCGCATTCGATCTTGGAGAGAATCTCGGAAAGCGAACCGGGCTTAAGATCAAAGTGCAGGCCTAGTTCCTGCTGTGACATCTCGCCGTTTGGCTGCTTGGCGAGCAAGCAGACGATGGGGGCCTTTCCCGAGGCGCCGCCGCCGTGAAAGTGCAGAAAGTGGCCGCAGAAGCCCAGCCCGTTTAGGATGTGCTTGGCGAGCGCGTCTGATTGGGACTGTGCCGCGGGCGCATCTGCGGGTTCATGGGGGTCGCCGCCCGGCGTGTGGGGGCAGAGGCCGATGTGGTCATCGCACATGGTGTCGCTCCTTTCTTTAGTTAGGTAGTGCAATTGTTTTGTGCCTAACTAATTTAGGAGTGCAAGAAATAAATGTCAAGGTACCAAACTTATTAAGTTACGGCGTTTTACCAAACGCCGTAACCGCTCGACGCTGCAAACGCTCCTAAGCGGCAATCTGATCCCTTGGGGACGAAGGAAAAGGTATCGTTTTGGGCTGCGATGATACCTTTCGAAGCGGCCTTGCCAAAAACTATGCCTAATTACTACGATGAATCCAGCATCGCTGACCACAACAGCTGTTTCTGAAAAAACGCAAGCTATCTACCTGCGGTTTTGTTGGAGAGAAATTCGCTGTGGTTGGAGGCGGGCGGTTAAACGTAGTAAATAGGCATAGTTTTGAAATGGCGCTATATGAGTAGCATCAACTAGGCCGCTATGGAGCAAACAGCCCCCATTTCCGAAACCTTTCCGCAACAATTTGACCTCCACGGCGCCACCGCCCGCTCGCAATGCCCCCTGCGCTACACTTAGTCGCACTGTGGCGCTGCCGCGCCGCGCCCGAAACAAGGGAGACCCTCATGAAGAACACTCAGCTGCTGCTGATCAACGATATGTGCGGCTACGGCAAGGTCGCGCTTTCCGCCATGCTGCCGGTACTGTCGCACATGGGCTACCGTATCCATAACTTGCCGACGGCGCTCGTTTCCGACACGCTCAACTACCCCAAGTTCTACATCCACGACACCACCGAGTACGTGCGCCAAAGCCTCGCTATCTGGGAGGAGCTCGGCTTTGAGTTCGACGCCATCTCGACCGGCTTTATCGTGACCGAGGAAGAGACGCGCATCATCTCGGACTTTTGCCACCGCCGTGCGCAAAAGGGCACCAAGGTGTTCGTCGATCCCATCATGGGCGACAACGGCAAGCTCTATGCGGGCGTGCCCGAGTCCACGATCGGTCTCATGAGGCACCTGCTCGAGTGCGCCGATTACGCGGTTCCCAACTACACCGAGGCCTGTCTGCTTGCCGATAGGCCTATCGCAGAGCAAATTACGCCCGATGAGGCCCGCGCCCTTGTGGACGCCGTGCGTGAGCTGGGTGCCAAGTCGGTGGTCATTACGAGCGCCGTAGTCAATGGCACGAACGCGGTTATCGGTTACGACCATGTGGCGGGGGAGTACTTTACGATTCCCTTTGAGCTCATTCCGGTCTATTTCCCGGGCACGGGCGACACGTTCTCGGCGGTGCTCGTCGGCCGCGTTATGGCAGGTTGGAATCTGCAGCGCGCGACGTCCGATGCCATGCGTGTGGTGGCTGAGCTTATCGAGCGCAATGCCGACCAGGAGGACAAGTCGGCCGGCCTTCCCATCGAAGCCTGCCTGGATGTGATTGACCATGAGTAACGCTGGCGAGGGCGGCGCCAAGCCTGCGGGCGGGGGCAAGCCGCTCGGCGCGCCGCGGGGCAAGCGGCCGCGTATCCGCGTGAGCTGCGTGGACCAGCTGGGGACGTGCCGCTGCCACCATGGTCACAAGCCGGGCGACGTCTTTGACTTTGACCGAGACCGCGGCAAGATGTGCGCCATGGCCTGTCACGTGGGCTTTCCCTATATTGATATCCTGCGCTATGGCGGAACCGTGCCTGGCAACGAGTCTGGTACGGCAAAGTTCTGCTGCCCCGAGGTCGACACCCTCAACGTCTGGCTTGCCGAGATCGTCGACGAGTAGTTGAACGTGGATTTTCTCCCACCGAGAAAATCCACGCTCAATTTGTATGCGGGAGATAATCCACGCTCGTTTTATGCCAATGGCGCACCTCGCGAGCTCGCTTGCCTACAGCTGCTCGAGCATAGCGATGCAACCGTCGAGCACGTCGCGGTAGGTGGCATCGAAGTTGCCGGTGTACCAGGGATCGGCCACGTCGCCGGGGCGCTCGGTCCAATCGAGCAAGCGCGTAATCTTGCCGTCGGGGTCGTCGCCAAAGATGCGACGCAGGCCACGCGCGTTCTCGGCATCCATATAGACAATGTGATCCCAGTCGCCATACTCCGCGCGACGCACCTGGCGTGCGCGGTGGGCAACGACGGGAATCCCGACCTCGCGCAGCTTGGCGACCGTGCCATGATGCGGCGGGTTGCCGATCTCCTCAGTTGAGGTCGCTGCAGAATCGATGACAAACTCGCCCGCGCGCCCAGCGCGGCGCACCAGCTCGGTAAACACCGACTCAGCCATCGTCGAGCGACAGATATTTCCATAGCAGATAAACAGTACACGTTGCATATGCGGTTTCCTTTCGATCGCCATCATCGAGCTCGAGTATCGCATCTGTGCTTACGCCCTCGCCCGCTTGCGCTCCCAGCGAGCCAACTTAATCGTCACCAGCGTAAGCGCCCAGGCCACAAGCGAGAACGCGGCACCAACCGCGCCAACGTAGGCAATGCCAACGCTGCTCACCACGGCGCCGCCCACTGCGGTGCCAAACGAAATGCCGACGTTAAACGCCATGGGTTCTACCGAGCTCGCGAGTACCATCGATTTGGGATGGCGGCTGCGCGCCACGTCCATAAAGTGCGTGATGCATGACACCGAGAACAGGTACATGAGCAGCGCTAGGCTAAAGACAAAGACCAGCGCGAGCGGCATGGTGTCGCCCACGGCAAACAGCCCGAGTAACGCCGCAGCTTGCAGCACAAACGTCACAAGCAGCGCCTTCATGCCAAAGCGCGCGTCGATCCATCCGCCCAAGATGTTCGAGACCAGGCAGAACACGCCGTAGGCCATAAGCGTGGTGCTTGCCTGAACAGTGCCCATGCCCAGCACCTGCTCAAGATAAGGCGTCACGTAGCCGTAGAACACATAGACCGATCCCACGCCAAACAAAAAGATGAGCATGCCGGTGATGATGCTCGGTTCGCGTAGAAGCCCCGCCTGCTCGCGAAAGGTGGCAGGCTCGTCGGTTTGCCCAGCGCGCGGCATAAACGCCACGAGCGCTCCGCAGATCAAAACGGCAAAGGTCAGCGTGCCGTACATGGCCACGTGCCAATCGAGCGTGTCGGCCACGAACTTGCCGATCGAAGTGACAAAGACCATTGCCACGGAAAACGCACCATATACCACCGAGATGGCAAGCGAAGTTTGCTGCGGGGACAGCAGCTCGGGGATGTACGTCACGCCCACGGCGAGCAGTGCGCCCGAGACGGATCCCAGGACAATGCGCGAGATAAACAGTACCTGGAAGTTGGGCGCCAACGCCATGACCAGATTGCCGAGCACAAAGATAATGCTGTAGCACACGAGCAGCTGGTAACGACGGAAGCGCCCCGTGCTGAGCGCAAGCACCGGCGTCGCGATGGCGTAGACCAGTGCAAAAACGCTGATGAGCTGGCCCGCAGCGGCAAGCGATATGCCGAGTTCCGTCGCCAAGTCACTTTCGATGCCGATGACCACGAACTCGGAGCAGCCGAGCGAGAATCCCAGCAGCACGAGCAGCGCCAGGCAGAGCCTGGTGCGCGCGGGGGAGAGCGCGGCGGCGGTTGACTTACTTTTAGGCGTGGTTGCGGCGGTCAAGGTTGTCACTCCAATGTCGCATGAATAAGCGGGATTCAATCCCTGCAACTCTAACAGAATGTGTCAGGTGCCTGCCTCCTTTGTCGCAGGCTGCGCTTGCCTGTATAGTCGCAATACAGGCGAAGATAGTCTCAGGTACATTGCGGGCGACAGGAGATCCCATGGGTATGCACACGACAAAGGTTGTAGTGGGCGAGGGCAAGTTTGCGCTCGAGGCCCAGTTGACGGTGACGCCGCGAGGCATGGCGGTGTACGCCTGCTCGCCGGAGTTTGCGCACCTGGGCGCCACGGCGCAGGCCATTCCTCGCCCCGAGCCCGGCCGTACGGCGACGGTGAGCATCCTGGCCGTTCCGTGCCATCGAGACGAAATTCCGGCGCACGATATTGCGGCGGCGCTGGCCACGCGCTTTGGCGTGCCGGTAGTTGCAAGCACGGGTTTTCATGTGGAGAACGCGACCGCGGACGACTTGCGGCGCATGCTCGATACCACCAAGGAACTCATCGCCGCGCTCGAGGAGGCCGCAGCCCGCATTCTGCGCGCCGGCTGGGATGAGGGCGGCGCAGGCGCCGAGGTCGTGGCGGTCGATGCCGCGACCGGCGAGGCGCTTGGCCCCGTCGACCGCATCGAGGCCCATACCGGCGAGGGAATCCTGCATCAGGCATTTCTGACGCTTCTGGTCGAGGGCCAGGGCGAAGACGCGCGCCTGCTGCTCTGTCGTCGCAGTCCGCTCAAACGCCTGTGGGGCGGGGTGCTGGCCGATGACTGTGCCGGCCATCCGCTCCCCGGGGAAGACGTCGCGGCCGCCACGGCACGTCGCATCAACGAAGAGCTTGGCATCACGCGCGAGCCCGATCAGCTCAAGCACCTCGGACACGTGGTGTGCCGCGAGGACCACGGCGACGGCCGCTGCGAGTGCGAATGGTGCGAGGTCTACCTTGCCCATGTTGAGCCGGGCGAGCTGCATATCAACCAAGAGGAGATCTCGGAGGTGCGTCGCGTGGCCCCGTCCGAGCTCAAAGGCTACCTGCAGGGTCACCCCGAGCAGCTGGCCCCCTGGCTCCGCGAGGCACTCAGCGACCCATCCATCCGTACGGCCCTCGCTATGTAACAAAGGTACAGTCCCTTTGCCATATCCAAACCGTCACAACATTCGATGAAAATCTCGAAATCGAGGAAAAGCGTCGAATGTTGTGACGGTTTTTGCCCAGAGGATCGCTCCTCATCCAAAAAATCCGCTTGACTGTATTGCAACAACACGGCGCAACGTAAGGGGTGTCCGATAACGGGCGCCCCTTTTTAAGTGGCAACGTGGCTGCGAATCCGGAGCGCCCCCAACAAGAAAGGTGGGGAGATGGAAGCGGAAAAGAAGGCATTTAAGATCACCAAGCGCGAAATTGGCTTTGTGCTGGGTATTGTTGTCTTTTTGCTAGTGAAGTTTCTTCCTTTGGCGGAGCTGAGCTCGACGGTCGAGCTTACGGTCGGCGGTCAGACCTGTCTGGCACTGACGCTCGCCACGGTGGTGTTCTGGGCATGTGGCGTGGCACAGCCGGGCTTTGTGGGCCTGCTCTACTGCGCGCTGCTCGTTCTGTTTAAGGTGTGCGTGGACGACACGGGCGCCGCGAGCATCTCGGCGACGGTCGCCTCCACGTTTAGCTCGTGGACCAAAGCCACCATGTGGCTCGTCATCGGCGCCTACCTCATCGCCAGTGCAGTCAAGGAGTCGGGCCTGGGCGAGCGCATCGCCTATGCGTTCATGCTCAAGTTCGTGCGCGACGCCAAGTCGCTCATCATCTCGATCTTCGCGCTCACCTTTGTGCTGTCGCTGCTGATCCCGCATCCGTTCCCCCGCGCCTTCCTCATCCTCGCCGTCGTCTCGGTCATCGCCGAGTCCGCCGGCTACGGTGACGACGACCGCGGCAAGCTCGGCTTCCTCGTGTTTGCCGCTGCCGCCCCGGGCTCCATGTTCTTCCTGACGGGCGACTCCACGCTCAACCCGCTCGTTGCGCAGTACAGCGCCGAGGCCGGCGGAATGAGCCCGTCCTTCGTCGACTGGTTCCTGTACATGAGCGTGCCCATGCTGGTCGCGCTGCTGTGCACCCTGTTCCTGGGCCTCTTCCTCTTTAAGCCCAGCAAGGAGCTCGTCTACGATCGCGAGCAGATCGTGGCCAAGCAGGCTGCGCTCGGCAAGCTCTCCGTCAAGGAGATCCGCACCATTGTGTGGCTTATCATCGCCATCGCGCTGTGGCTCACCGTCTCGGGCGATTACATCGGCTGGGTCACCCTGGCCATCGGCGTCTGCCTCGCCATGCCCGTCATCGGCGAGGTCCTCACCCCCGCCAGCTGGAATGCTGTCGACATCAAGTCCCTCATGTTCCTGACGGCCGCCATGGCCGTGGGCTCCGTGGGCGGTGCCACCGGTATGAACGCCTGGATCGCCGACGTCGTGCTTCCCAGCTCCGTGCCCGAGAACATCTTCCTGTTCGCCCTGCTTGTCGCTGCGCTCTCCATGATCATCCACATGTTCATGGGCTCGGTCATGGCCGTACTCGGCGTGTGCGTGCCGGCGTTCATCAGCTTCGCGGCCGGCTCCAGCGTGAGCCCGCTCGCCGTGGCGCTCATCGTCTTCACGTCCATCAACATCCACTACATCCTGCCGTTCCATAACCTGCCGATCCTTATCGGCGAGGGCAAGGACGCCGACGGCTACACCTCCAAAGAAGCCATGCGCATGGGCATTCCCCTCACCGCGGTCGTCTTTATCGTCGTGCTGGTCGAGGCCGCCTGGTTCCATCTCTTTGGCCTGATGTAAGCGGCCGAGCGCTTGGGCTGTAAACAGCCGAGTGCTCGAACTTCGAGTGCCCGAGCGCCCCATCCATGAGCGCTGCGGCCCCATTACGTTACCAAGCCCGGCGGCATCCTCGCCGCCGGGCACTCTCCCGAAAGGAGCATGCTATGTCCACTACCGATGCTTCCCAGATCCACGACTTGCGCTCCGCGCTCGACTTTTTGCGCGAGATGCCGGGCCAGCTGCTCGAGACCGACACTCAGGTCGACCCGGACGCCGAGGTCTCGGGTGTCTATCGCCACGTCGGTGCCGGCGGCACCGTTATGCGCCCGACCAAAGAGGGGCCGGCGATGGTCTTCAACAACGTCAAGGGCTTTGACGATGCCAAGGTCTGCATCGGCATGCTTGCCAGCCGCAAGCGCGTTGCCGCCCTGCTCGACCTGGACGAGGAGCACCTGGGCCTCGAGATCGGCAAACGCTTCGAGAACCTGATCGCGCCCGAGCAGATCGCCGAGGGTGCGCACGTCGACTGCCAAGAGGTCGTGTACAAGGCGACCGACGAGGGCTTTGACCTGCGCAAGATCGTTCCCGCTCCTACCAACACGCCCGTCGACGGCGGCCCCTACATCACCATGGGCCTCGCCTACGGCACGAGCCCCGACGGCTCCCAGTCCGACGTGACCATCCACCGCTTCTCCTGCGTCGACAAGGATAAGCTTGCCATGTGGATTACCCCCGGCAGCCGTCACCTGGGCGCGTTCTTTGACGAGTACTGCCAGCGCGGCGAAGACATGCCCATCTCCATCTCCATCGGTTTGGACCCCGCCGTGTACATGTGCTGCGGTTTTGAGGCTCCCACCACACCGCTCGGCTTCAACGAGCTGCAAATTGCCGGCGCCCTGCGCGGCCACGCTGTCGAGCTTGCCGACTGCGTCACCGTTCCGCAGAAGTGCATCGCCAATGCCGAGTACGTGCTCGAGGGCTACCTCATGCACGACGAGACCATCAACGAGGACGTCAACGGCCACGGCTACGCCATGCCCGAGTTCCCCGGCTACACCGGCGGCGCCAAGGTCTGCCCGGTGATCAAGATCACCGCCGTCACCACGCGTGTCAACCCCATTATGGAGAGCTGCATCGGCCCTTCGCACGAGCACGTGTCCATGGCCGGTATCCCCACCGAGGCTTCCATCTACAAGATGGTCGAGACCGCTATCCCGGGCCGCCTGCTCAACGTCCACGCTGCACCCTGCGGCGGCGGCAAGTTCGTTGCCATCATGCAGTTTAAGAAGTCGAGCAAAAATGACGAGGGCCGTCAGCGCAACGCCGCCATGCTCGCCTTCTCGGCATTCTCCGAGCTCAAGCATGTGATCTTGGTTGACGAGGATGTTGACATCTTTGATATGAGCGACGTGATGTGGGCCATGACCACGCGCTTCCAGGCCGACGTCGACCTCATCACCATCCCCGGCTGCCACTGCCACGTGCTCGACCCGTCCAACGACCCCACGATTCGCGAGCACGGCATCGCCTGCAAGGCCATCTTCGACTGCACGGTTCCGTTCGACCTCAAGAAGAATTTCATTCGCTCGCAGTTCATGGAGATCGACAAGGACAAGTGGGCCAAGGAGATTGCTTTCTAAGGTTCCGGCGTTCTACCGAACGTCGGACCACTCGACGCTGCGCCCGCGCCTGGCGGGCAATCTGCCCCTCAACTGCGAAGGCATGGGCATAAGCCCTATGCCTTCTTGTTTCGGGGCACCTTGCCTCGCCAGACGCGCGCTCGCTGACATTGCCCGACCTATAGCTGCCATTTTGTTGTTAGGAGTTGTCATGCCTGAGTCTTCTGTCCGTCCCCGTCGCATCGTCGTTGGCGTTTCGGGCGCCAGCGGTGCCGCGCTGGGCCTTGAGTGCCTCAAATGCCTGCGCCAGGCCGGTGCCGAGTCGGCGCTTGTCGTCACGCGCGGGGGAGAGATTACCATCGAGCAGGAGCTCGGCATGACGCTCGACGAGTTTGCGTGCCATGCCGATGTGGTCTACGACAACAAGAACATCGGCGCCGCCATCGCAAGCGGCACCTATCCGGTCGACGGCATGATCGTGGCGCCCTGCTCCATGAAGACGCTCGCCGGCATCGCGAGCGGCTACAGCGAAAACCTGTTGCTGCGCGCGGCCGATGTTCAGATGAAAGAGCAGCGCCGCCTGGTGCTCATGGTGCGCGAGACGCCCTTCAGCGCCATTCACATCGACAACATGGCGCGCCTGGCGCGCGTGCCGGGCGTCATGCTCATGCCGCCCATGCTTACGTTTTACAACGGCCCCGCCACGCTCGATGACGCGGTGCATCACATCGCCGCCAAGGCGCTCGAGGCCGTCGGCGTGTCATGTGCAAACTATAAGCGCTGGTCATAGGCGTCTTTAGGGTAGGATACGAGTAGTGTTTGAGCCCGCTGCCCCTGTGGGCGGCGGGCTTTGTGCGCTAAAAGGATGTGCCGGGAGGACTTATGCAGACAGGCATGTATGCGATTAGCGAGATGGCGAGCTTGTTTAACGTTTCGCGCCAAACGCTCATCTACTACGACAAGATCGGTCTGTTTAAACCCGCCGTGGTTAACGAAAAGGGCTACCGTTTCTATTCGCCTACGCAGATCCCGCTCATGCGTCTGATTTGCATGCTTCGCGACCTGGGGCTCGAACTCGACGAGATTGACCGCCTGACCTCGACGTTCGACATTGGCGAGATGACCGATCACCTGCGCTCGCGGGTGCAGGCGCTCGATGAACGGATCGCCGGGCTCAAAGCCGAGCGCGCGAGTGTGCAGGAGCGTCTGAGCTTTTACGACGAGGCGGTTTACTGGCGCGAGCGCGAGGGCAAGCCGGAGCTCAAACAGTTTGAGCGCCGCTACGTGGTCTTTGAGGAGTTCCCGGGCGATATCGAGCGCGGTCGCTCGATGCTTCACCCCACGCTCATGCGGGCAATCCTGCGCATGCGCACGTTGACGGGCACGCGCCCCATGCGCGGTTGGGGCGCCATGCTGCGTCGCGAGGCGCTGCATTCCGACGATCCCATCGCCGGCGCTGGCTCCTTTGCCGTGCTGCCGCGCGGTGCCGAGGAGCTGCTGCCGAGCGACGCTGCCGAGCTGGCAGAGATCGGCATCGAAGTGCTGCCCGAGGGCACATGCCTGTGCATGAGCCGCTGGGGCATGCCGTACGAGCCCGAAGGCATCCGCGTCATTGTGGCCTGCATGGACGAGCACGCGCTCCAGCCCGTTGGCAACGCCTTCGACTTTTGCTACCTCGATACCACGAGCTACGACGAGTCCCACCAAGAGGACTTCTGCTGTATCCAAATCCCCGTCGCCCTTCAGATGTGACAAGGGGACAGTCCCTTTGTCACATCCGAATAGCATCGCAAGCTTGTTTTGAAGCGGAGGAGGGTCGCTCATTTCTTATAAACTTGCAAAATCTGCAAGTTTATAAGTTTTCACGTCTGGCCGTGTGACAAAGGGACAGTCCCTTTGTCACATTCCGTGCGAGCGGGCGTGTCATATGGGGGTATAAGGCTAGCAAGTGTTTATTTGCGAGGCTTAAGGGGCGCCCCGTATGGATATCGATAACTTTGAATGGTGGTATAGCGAGGGCGAGGCTCCGGACGAGGAGTGGGACGAGCCCGCTCCGTGTGACGTGTCGAGCGACGAGGACGAGGCCGGCAATGATGTCGGTGTCGAGCCTGAAGCCGCCTCCGATGCCGCCGAACCCCTAACCTTTGAACAGGCTTGGGCCCAGGCCGAGGCCGACGAGGCAAAGGCCGATGCCACGGCCACGCTGGGTGAGCCAGCCGACATGTCCATCTCGCCGGCCAAGACCCCGCAGCCGCGCCATAACATCGACCCCGGCAGCACGGCATCCTTCAGCATACTCGACGTGCCCGCGCAGGGTGCCCAGGCGCCCGCCCCCACGCATCGCCCCAACCTGGCTCGCGAGGAAGACGCGGCCCGCCGCTCACCACTCGGCCCCATCCTTATCGCCTTTATGGCCGGCGTTATCGCATGCTCGGCAATTGGAAACGTCTGGAGCCATGTTGAACAACAGCGAAAAGACGCCGCCAAGGTCGAGATGTCCGTCGAGCAATCGCTCAGCCGCACGCGCTCGGTGCATGTGTCGGTCGAGGTTAAGGACGGCGCGACGTGGGATACCGCGCGCGGCGATAGCCAAATGCTCGTCCATATCGTGGGCCGCACGCTCAGGGGACAAGCAATCGACGAGTATCAATACGTCAATTCCGAAGGTGACGGTATCGAGCTCAAGCCCGGCGACTACGAGCTCACGGTTGATGAGCCGCCCGTCGCCACCGACGGCACGCGTTACCGCGCCTCAAAGCGCATGGTTCCGGTGAGTTTTAATTCACGGGCGCCCGATACGGTCGATAGCACGCCGCAGGGCGGGTTTGACCTTTACGCTATTGCTCAATAACTGCGCCTGACGCTCAACCCCGCCGCCAAGAGTGGGACAATAGCCCTCGATACTGTTGTTTATTTTTGGAGGAAGTAGCATGTCCACCGTCACTACCATCAAGCGCGGCGGCCTCACCGCGGCCATCGATTCCATGGGTGCCCAGCTCACGAGCCTTGCCCTCAACGGCAACGAGTATCTGTGGCAGGGCGACCCGGTCTTTTGGGGCAAGCACGCGCCCATTCTGTTCCCCATCGTGGGCTCACTGCGCAACAACACGGCAACATCTGCGGCTGGCACCTGCGAGATGCCGCGCCACGGCCTCGCGCGCATCGTCGAGCACAAGCTGGTCGAGGTCTCCGAGGACGGCTCGTCCGTCACCTACGAGATCACCGACACGCCCGAGTCGCTCAAGGCTTTCCCCTTCCACTTTAAGCTCAGCATGACCTATGCCCTAACCGGCGACGCCACGCTCACGCAGACCTTTGCCGTTACGAACACCGGCGACGTGGACCTGCCGTTCTCGGTGGGCGGCCACCCTGCATTTAACGTGCCCGCCCCCGGTGCCGAGGACGAGACGTTCGAGGATTACGAGCTGGCGTTTACCGAGGCTTGGACCAACGAGGCCCCCATCATCACGCCCGATGGCCTCATGACGTTTGAGGGTAGCTACAAGGCCCCCGATAACTCTGACGTGCTGCCCATCACGCACCGTAGCTTCGATAACGACGCCATCATGTTCACCGATACCCCGGGCTCCACGCTCACGCTGCGCGGTCGCAAGTCGGGCCACGGCGTCAAGATCGACTTTGAGGGCTTTAAGTACATCGGCGTGTGGTCTGCCGCCAACGACGCCCCGTTTGTGGCGCTTGAGCCTTGGTCCGGCCACACCACCATGGACACCGAGGACGACGTCTTTGAGCACAAGGTCAACACCATTGCGCTGGCGCCGGGCGAGACAGACGTCCGCAGCTTTAGCGTCACCTTGCTCTAGAGGTTCCGCCGTTCTAGCGAACGGCGGACCGGTCGACGCTGCGCCCTTAGGTTCCGCCGTTCTGACGAACGGCGGGCCGGTCGACGCTGCGCGCCACCCAGAGCGACAATTTGCCATTCAAAAGGCACGGCATGACCAGAAGGTCTATGCCCTGCCTTTTTCATGCCAACTTGTTCGCTCTGGGCGGCGCTCGCTGGCATTGCCAAAACATCGACGTTCCCAATGACTACCGTGTGTCTATTAATTTTTCGAGCTTGTGCTGCGCTGCTGGTCGCTGGCGTATATCCTGTTAAGTCGTCAGCATACGATTCAACAGGGAAGGCAGATTATGCATTCTCCCCATCAACGCGACGCGCATCCACAGCTGGTGTTCAGCCGTCGCATCTTTTTGGGTAGCGCTCTCGCTGCGAGTGCTTCCGTTGTCGCCGGCGCGCTTGCCGGCTGCCAGCGTCCGTCCACGCTCAAGGTGGTTCAGCCCACGACGGGCGGCGGTCGCGACGACCTGTCCGATTCCGTGATCGGCAAGGACAAGATCCGTATCGGCATGGAGGCGGCCTACGCCCCGTACAACTGGCAGGTCTCCGAGGCCAGCGAGTACACCATTCCCATCGACAACGTGCAGGGAGCCTACGCCGATGGCTACGACGTGCAGATCGCCAAGATCGTCTGCAAGGCCCTCGGCGGCGAGCCCGTCGCCGTCAAGCAGAGCTTTTCGGGCCTTATTGACTCGCTCAACAACGGCCAGATCGACCTCATCATCGCCGGCATGAGCGCCACGCCCGAGCGTGAGGAGTCCGTCGGCTTTTCCGACCCGTACTTTATCGGCTACTTTGGCCTGTTCGTAAAAGAGGGCTCGCCCTACCAAAACGCGACCAAGCTCAGCGACTTTAGCGGCGCCACGGTGCTCGGCCAAAAGGACACCATGCTCGACACTGTCATTGACGAGATCCCGGGCGTTGTGCACAAAAACCCGGTCGACTCCGTCCCCACGGTGTTCTCGAACCTGCTGCAGGGCACGTGCGACGCCGTGACCTACAACACTGAGAACGAGAAGGGCTATATGGCCCAAAACCCGGGTATCGTGCCGATTCAATTTGCCGAGGGCGAGGGTTTCAAGCAGGAGGTCACGGCAAACGTCGGCTGCCGCAAGGGCTCGGACAAGCTGCTTAAACTCATCGACAAGACACTCAAGGGCATTAGCCAAGAGGAGCGCGACCAAATGTGGGACGCGTGCCTCGACCGTCAGCCGGCATAGGGAGGCAGCATGAAAACCATCAATCGCCTGGCCTCCTTTATCAAGGCAGACCACCGTTATGTATACCTGGGCACGAGCGTTATCGCGGCGCTCGGCCTGGCGTTTAGCCAGCGCAACCCCACGCCGCTGAGCTTCTTGGCGCCTACGGGCGTGTTCCAAGACTGCCTCTGGGCAATCCTTTGGGCCTGGCTCGTCGTGTCGGCGGCGGCGCTCGTCACCAAACTCATGCACTGGAATGACTATCGCGAAACGTCGCCGTTTGCTTCCGAGCGCTTTCGTCGCAGCGCGCGCCAGGGCAGCTATGTCGTGGTCGCCATTGCGGCGATCTTCTTTATCGACCGTTGCGTCATGTCGTTTATCGACCTGGTGCGGGTGAGCATTGTCTCGGACTCCAACCCCAGCGACTTTTTGTCGAGTCTGGTCTACATGACCTACAAGAGCGGGGACTTCTTTATCCGCGGTATCGAGATCACCATCGCGCTTGCGACCTTCGGCACCGTCATCGCCTTTTTCCTGGCGCTGCTCTTTGTGTTCCTGCGCATTCAGACCTTCGACCGTGTGGACAACGATCTCACGCGCTTCTTCAAGAGCATCGGCCGCGGCTTTGCGACCATCTACTCCACCATCGTGCGCGGCACGCCCATGATGGTCCAGGGCCTGCTCATCTATTACGCGGGCTTCACCGTTTTGCGCGGCATGGGCTTCGAAACCGCCCAGGCCAACCAGATCTGGAGTACCTTCACCGCCGGCCTTGTCACCATCTCGCTCAACTCCACCGCCTACATGATGGAAGTTTTGCGTGGCGGCATCGAGTCCATCGACCCCGGTCAAGCCGAGGCGGCGCGCTCGCTGGGTCTGTCGCAGTGGCAGGCCATGCGCAAGGTCGTGTTCCCCCAGGGTATTAAAAACGCGATCCCCGCACTCACCAACGAGCTCATCATCAACATCAAGGACTCGTCGGTGCTCTCGGTCATTGGCGTGTTTGACCTCATGTACGCCACCACCACTGTCGCCGGCGTGTACTACCGCCAGATGGAGGTCTACTGCGTGGCGCTCGTGGTTTACCTGATCCTGACGCTCGTGGCGAGCCGCCTGCTCGAGGCCTTTGGCAAAAAGCTCGGCGCCGAGGCCCCGGCAACGCTGCCCAGCTCCAACTAGGCGCAAGACGAGGAGAATCATCATGGCAGATACCACTACCACCGGCGCTGTGGCCGCCGCACAAACTAAAGAGCCGCTCATCCGCGTCGAGGGCCTGCGCAAGAGCTTCGGTTCGCTCGAGGTGCTCAGGGGCATCGACCTCGCTGTCAATCCCGGTGAGGTCGTTACCATCATCGGCGCCTCGGGCTCGGGCAAGTCGACCTTCCTGCGCTGCCTCAACCTGCTCGAGACCCCGGACGCGGGCCACATCTGGTTCCACGGCCAGGATCTTACGGCCGAGCGCTGCAATATCAATAAACTTCGTGAGGACATCGGCATGGTGTTCCAGGGCTTTAACCTGTTCAACAACATGGATGTGCTCGACAACTGCACGCTCGCGCCCGTCACGCTCAAAAAGATGAGCAAGGCCGAGGCCGAGAAGGTCGCAATGGAGCATCTGACGAGCGTGGGGCTCGAAAAGTTCGCGCACGCCGCCGTGGGTCGCCTGTCCGGTGGCCAAAAGCAGCGCGTGGCCATCGCCCGCGCCCTGTGCATGAGTCCGCAGATCATGCTGTTCGACGAGCCGACTTCGGCACTCGACCCCGAGATCGTGGGCGAGGTGCTCGAGGTCATGCGCAAGCTCGCCGCCGACGGCATGACCATGGTCGTCGTCACGCACGAGATGGCCTTTGCCCGCACGGTGTCCGACCGCGTGGTCTTTATGGACAAGGGCGTGGTGCTCGAGGATGCCGCGCCGGCCGAGCTCTTCGGCAACCCCAAACACCAGCGCACTCGTGAGTTCCTCTCTCGCTATCTCGAGGACAAATAACCGACCGCAAACGCTTACGTTGCAGGGCCGCTCCCGTGGGGCGGCCTTTGTCGTCACAATCGAAAGGATGTCATGGCCGAGGTTTGGCGCTTCTTTGCGCATGAGGACGATTTTGCCGATATAGACGAGGTCAGCGCGTGCGAGCGCTTGGGCCGCGTGCTGTCGTTTCCGACCATTTCGAGCATGGATGCCGAGGCGGTGGACTGGCAGCCCTTCGACGACCTGCGCGCCTATATGCAGCAGGCCTGGCCGCGCGTGTTTGCGGCGGGCGAGGTCGAGCTTATCGACCACTCGCTGTTGGTGACGCTTGTCGGCTCCGACCCTGCTCTCAATCCCGTTATGCTCATGGGCCACATGGACGTGGTCCCCGTGGTGCCGGGTACCGAGGCCGACTGGACGCACGCCCCCTTTAGCGGGCACGTGGACGACACCTACATTTGGGGCCGCGGCGCTATCGACATGAAGGATCAGGTCGCAGGCATTCTCGAGGCGGTTGAGTATGCATTGGCGCACGGTTGGGAGCACAAGCGTTCGCTGTTGCTCGCCTTTGGCCAGGACGAGGAAACCACGCAGTACGGCGCTGGAGCTATCGGCCGCGTGCTCGAGGAGCGCGGTGTTGAGCTCGAGTTCCTGATCGACGAGGGCGACTACCGCATCGTTCCGGCTGCCGAGTACGGCGCGGGCGAGGGCTGGCTTATGCATGCCGACCTGGCCGAAAAGGGCTATGCCGATATCGTGCTCAAGACGAAGAGCGCGGGCGGGCATTCGTCTAACCCCTACGGCGGCACGTCGCTCGAGGTGCTCAGCCGTGCCATCGCCGCAATCTGCGATATCGAGTGGCCGACGCGCGTGACCGATCTGCTTGCCGCGCAGCTTGTCGAGCTGGGGCTCTACACGGCGGATGAGATTGCCGCCAACGGGGGCGCCATTGTCCGCGATTGCCTCGCCAGCAAGAAGCTCTATCCGCTGGTGACGACCACCTGCGCGCCCACGCAGATCGAGGGAGGCAGCGCCGGCGCCAACGTGATGCCGCAGGATATGTGGGCCAACATTAACTTCCGCATGCTCGAGGGCACGAGCGTGGCCGACGTTGTGGCGCGCTGCCGTGAGGCGGTTGCCGGGGCGGACCTTGCCGGTCGTGTCGAAGTGGAGCTGGGCCCCGGCAGCTCCGAGCCCTCGCCGTCCCCGCGCATCGGTGGTCCCGGCCTCGAGGCGGTTCGCTCCATCGCCGCCCGCTATTTCTGCGATCCAAAGGGGACGGAGGAAAACGGATCATCCGAGCCGTTGGCGATTGTCCCCTCGACCGTGATCGGCGCGACCGACGCTGCCAACTACCAGCACATTTGCTCCGAATGCATTCGTTTTTCGGCGTTTGTGGTCGACGATGACGAGTGCGACCGCGGCGTCCACGGCACCAACGAGCGCATCACCCGCCGCGCCTACCTCCAGGGTGTTCGCTTCCTCATCGCCCTGCTCCATACGCTCTAGAATCCGACAAAGGGACTCTCCCTTTGTCGGATTCCGTGCGGGTTGTATGCAGGTTTGCCTGCGCACGCTATCATGTATGGGTTAGACCGCAACTATGTACCCCCATACGCGAAGGGATGCGCATGTATCTGAAGATCGACATGTTCTAGCCGGGCTTTACCCCCGCAGCGGCGCCCCGCGCCCCATCAATTCTGCCGATTTTCACCTTCACGCATATAAAAGGAGTCCGTCATGCGCGACAAGCTCGAAAAGATCATCAAGGCCTACGAGGAGCTCGAGAAGAAGCTTTCCGACCCAGCCGTCGCCTCCGATATCAAGGAGTTCACGCGTCTCAACAAGGAGTACGCGCACCAGTCCGACCTCATCGCTGCCTCGCGCGAGTACATCGGCGCGCTCGATGACATCGAGGCTGCCAAGGAAATGCTCCACGATACTACCGATGCCGATGAGAAGGAGATGCTCCAGATGGACATCTCCGAAAACGAGGCCAAGCTTCCCCAGCTCGAGGAAGACATCAAGTACATGCTCATCCCGAGCGACCCCAACGACGACAAGAACACCATCGTCGAGATTCGCTCCGCCGCCGGTGGCGACGAGGCGGCCATCTTCGCCGGCGACCTGTACAAGATGTATCAGCGCTTCTGCGAGTCGCGCGGCTGGAAGACCACCGTGCTCGACTCCAGCCCCAGCGAGGCCGGCGGCTTTAAGTCCATCGAGTTCAAGGTCGAGGGCGACCGCGTCTACTCCGTCATGAAGTTCGAGTCCGGCGTGCACCGCGTCCAGCGCGTTCCCAAGACCGAGTCCCAGGGTCGCATCCAGACCTCCACGGCAACCGTCGCCGTGCTTCCCGAGGCCGAGGAGATCGACGTTCAGATCAACCAGTCCGACCTGCGCATCGATACCTACTGTGCCTCCGGCCCTGGCGGTCAGTGCGTTAACACCACCTACTCCGCCGTGCGCATCACCCACCTGCCCACCAACACCGTGGTGCAGTCGCAGGAACAGCGCTCCCAGATCCAGAACCGCGAAGTCTGCATGCAGATGCTGCGTGCCCGTCTGTACGAGATGGAGCTCGAGAAGCAGCAGGCAGAGCTCGGTGCCGAGCGCCAGAGCCAGATCGGCCACGGCAACCGTTCCGAGAAGATCCGTACCTACAACCAGCCCCAGGACCGCGTGACCGATCACCGCATCGGTTTCAACTCCACCTACAACGGCGTCCTTCTGGGCGATCAGCTCGGCACCGTCATCGAGGCGCTCGCCGCCGCCGAGCGAGCCGAGAAGCTGGCACAGGCAGTCTAAGTTCCGCCGTTCTACCGAACGGCGGACCAGCCGACGCTGTGCGCCGTCCAGAGCGACAATTTGTCATTCAAAAGGCAAGGCATGACCAGAAGGTCTATGCCTTGCCTTTTTCATGCCAACTTGTTCGCTCTGGACGTCGCTCGCTGACATTGCCAAATCATTGGCGTTTCCTTGGTTGTCAAATGATCCGTAGGGAGTCATTGGTGACATTGCCTTGATATTTTATTTAGTCGGCTGTGATGTCATTTGAGCTGCTTACCTGCTTAAGGTAATTGACGGCATAAGTCCGCTATCGAAAATATTGCTCAAAATATCGTTCAAGAAGTCGCGGAGCGATTTTTGATGGGTCGCGCGTCAAGTGATTTGGCAAGTTCTTGGTTAGATATTGGTCAGTTTTGGGGCAACCTTGCCAAAAGCTTGACGGATGCAGATTTAGACGTCGACGAATGAACACTCTAGGCAGGCTCCAAGCAAAATTCTGGGCTGATTCTCGATAATCGCCTTCAATCGTCCCTTGCCAAGCGCTGGCCTCGCTTACAATCTGCTCCGACATTCGCGCGCCGCCCGGCGCTTAAGAGGGGAGGGCCCCATGGCAAACGAGATCTGGACCATCAAGCGTTGTCTCGAGTGGACCAAGGAGTACCTGGCCGAGCGCGGCGAGGAGCATCCCCGTCTTTCCGCCGAGTGGCTGCTGTGCGCCGCCACGGGCCTGGCGCGCATTGACCTATATATGCGTATGGACGAGACGCTTAACGCGGCCCAGCTCGAGACCATGCATGCGGCCGTCGTTCGTCGCGCCAAAGGCGAGCCGCTGCAGTACATCACCGGCAGCACGCAGTTTCGCATGATTGACGTCGCGTGCGCTCCCGGTGTGCTCATTCCGCGCCCCGAAACCGAGATGCTCGTCGAGGAAGTCCTCAATTATCTGGATGCCGAGGTGCTGAGCCCCGAGGCTGCTGCCCGTCAGCGTGTTGAGCTGCCTTGGAACGATGAGGTCGAGGAGGCACGCAAGGCCGAGGCCGCGCTGGCAGACGAACGGGCGACTGCCGAGCGCCGTGCCACTAATCTGGCGGCTGCCGATGAGGCGGCGCTAGGCGGCGACGTACTGGGCAGCCGTGCCTATGCCGAGGAACTGGCCGATCGCGAGGCCGAGGAAGCCGCCGCGCAGGCAGCAGAAGCCGAAGCCGCGGAAGCCGCCGAGTCCGAGCTCGACGAATACGGCGTCGCCATCGAGGGTGCCGACCAGGAGACGGTTTCAGCTCAGGATGCCGCTGCGCCTGCCCCAGCCGAGCCCCGCACTGCCCGCGTTCTCGAGGTCGGCTGCGGCACGGGCTGCATTTCGCTCTCCCTTGCCTGGGAGCGCCGCGGCCACGTTACCTGCACCGCCACCGATATCGAGTCGCGCGCCATCGATCTGGCCACCAAAAACCGCGACACCCTCGGCCTCACGGCAGATGAGGTTGCCTTTAGCCTCACCAACCTGGTGAGTTCCATTCCCCGCGAAGAGTGGGGCACCTTTGATGTGCTCGTCTCCAACCCACCTTACATCCCGACCGACGTCATGCGCTCGCTGCCGCACGAGGTCAAGGACTTTGAGCCCGACCTGGCGCTCGAGGGCGGCGCCGACGGCCTCGATATCTTCCGCCGCCTGCTCAACGCGGCACCTTACATGCTGCGCGCCGGCGGCCTGTTTGCCTGCGAGCTCTACGAGGGTACCCTCGATGCCGCGGCCGAGCTCTGTCGCCAGGCAGGCCTTTCGGACGTGCGTATCGTCCATGACCTTACCGATCGCCCCCGCATCGTCCGAGCCATCGTCACCGAGCCCAAGCAGCGCCAGTAATATTTATTAACTGGTTAGCAAAAATTATAAATTAGTTTATAATTAGGACGGCTGAAAGAGGTCGGCCCATGCAACCTCCTACCTTTCGGGAAATCATTGCCCTACTCAAGCACGATGGATTCGTGAAGGTCGCGCAAGTCGGTAGTCATGCTAAGTATGTTTCTGGTGACCGTGTTGTCACCGTGAACGGCTCTGGTGGTGATCGACCAAAGAAGGGCACGTGGGCAAGTATTCGTCGCCAAGCTGGATGGTAGTTGGAGGCAAAATGAGGCAGCGATTTACCTATGACTGCGTTCTCATAAAAGAAGACGACGGTTACTGCGCTAGCTTCCCGCAGATTCCCGGCGCCTTTGCCGATGGCGATACGCGCGAAGAAGCGATTGCCCATGCTACCGAGGCACTGATGGCGTTTTTGGCCGACGACCTCAACAACGGTTTGACTCCGGCAGGGTACGAACGCTCGGCCGAGGTCGTGGCCCTTTCAGTCGAAATCGACCACGAGGACGCTCGGGAAGCGGCGTGCCGAACATTTAAAGACGCAGCGCTGGACCTCAAAGTCTCCGCTCCGCGGATTACCGCGCTGGTCAAAGCCGGAAAGCTCGATGTTGAACTCGTCGACGGCCGTCGGATGATAACGATAGACAGCATCGAGCGCTACGCCGCCCAAGAACGCCACGCCGGCAGGCCAAAGAAGTTCGTAGCCGTCCAATAACCCCCTCACTTTCACCGACTACTAGAGCCGCTCACCAAACCAACATGCGCTCTGGGCAAATAGGTTGAACGTTTCGTGCGAGAATGCCCCACAGTAAACAAACTTGCACCAGAGCGTAAGGGGCTGGCATACACATGCAGACGGTCTATCGGGTATACGAGGGAACGCGCGAGCCGCATCGGCTTGCCGTCGAGCGCACGGCCGAGGTGCTCGGCCGCGGCGGCCTGGCTTTGATCCCGACCGAGACCGTCTACGGTGTCGCCGTGGCAGTCAACGCCTTCTCGGACGCCGTGCCCCAAGATACAAGCGAATTCCCATCGTGGCCGCGCGATCCGCAGGCTGCCGTCAATGGCGCCGCAGTTCCTGCGCTCGGCACCGGCTATCGCCGTATCTTCACTCTCAAGCAACGTGAACTCACGCAAACCGTCGCTTGGCTGGTCGATGGCGTCGAAGCACTCGACCACTATGGCGTGGATATCCCGGAAGATGCCCGCATACTCGCGCGACGATGCTGGCCGGGAGCCCTGACTATCGTGGTCAAGGCAGCCCCCTGCGTGCCGACCTTTATGCGCGCTGCCGACGACACGGTGGCACTTCGCGCTTCGGCCTCGCCCGTGGTGCAGGCGCTCATTCGCGCCTGTGGCAGCCCCCTTGCCTGCACCAGCGCCAACACGCATGGCGCGCCCGCGCCGGCAAGTTTTATCACGGTGGAGGGTCGCATCCTGGAGGGGGTCGATGTTGCCGTCGACGCCGGTGAGACCCCGTGTCGCGACGCCTCGACCATCGTGTCGTTTCAGCACGGCGAGCTCCAGCTCCTGCGCCAAGGCGCACTTCCCGCATCAGAGATCGAACGGGTCCTGTCCGACCCGATGCAATAGAAAGGTTTAAGCGATGTCGTTGAATCTGGGCAGCCTGGGCATGGAAGATGCCTCGTTTGACTTTGGCGGTTCCTACATCATGGCGCTCGACTGCGGCACCACCTCGGTACTTGCGACCATCGTCGACGAGTACGGATGCATCGTCGCGCAGGCACGTCGCAGCGTCAAAACCAGCTTCCCGCGTCCCGGCTGGGTGGAGCAAGACCCCATGGCGGTCCTTGCTAGCCAGATCGCCGTCATGATGGAAGTCCAGTTTAAGAGCGGTATCCACTCCGACCGCATTGCTGCCATCGGCATCTCCAACCAGCGCGAGACCACGGTGGTCTGGGATCGCGTGAGCGGTCAGCCGATCTATAACGCTATCATATGGCAGTGCCGCCGTACCGCACCTCTGATCGACGAGCTTGTCGAGCAGGGCGCAGAAGGGCTGGTGCGCTCCCGCACGGGACTCACGCTCGACCCGTATTTCTCGGCCTCCAAGGTGCAGTGGATTCTCGACAACGTCGACGGCGCACGCGAAAGCGCGGCGGCGGGCGACCTCATGTTTGGCACCATCGACACCTGGCTCATCTACAACCTCACCGGCGGCCAGGTCTTTGCCACCGACTACACCAATGCCAGCCGCACGGCACTCTTTAATATCCATACGCTCGATTGGGACGACGACCTGCTGGCACTCTTTGACGTTCCACGTTCCATGATGCCCGAGGTTCGCTGGAGCTCGGGCGACTACGGCCGCGTCGCGAGCGACATCATGACCAACATGCCGCCCATCATGGGCGTGGCGGGTGACCAACAGGCGTCGCTGTTCGGCCACTGCTGTTTCCGTCCCGGCCAGACCAAAAACACCTATGGCACGGGTTGCTTTATGCTCATGAACACCGGCGACGAGATCGTCGAATCCAAGAACGGCCTGGTCTCCACCATCGGTATCGCTGCGGACGGCAAAGTCAGCTATGCGCTCGAGGGCTCTATTTTTGCCGCCGGCTCAACGATGAACTGGCTTCGCAACAACATGGGCATCATCTCGAGCGTGAGCGAGTCGGCACAACTCGCCGCTTCGATTAGCGACAACGAGGGCTGCTACTTCGTTCCGGCCTTTGCGGGTTTGGGTGCTCCCTGGTGGGACCCGCATGCTCGCGGTATCGTGTGCGGTCTGACCGGCGCCTCGAGCCGTGCGACCATCGTACGTGCCGCCTGCGAATCCATGGCATATCAGAGCTACGACGTGCTGCGCGCCATGGAGCAGGACGTGGGGCTTTCGATTGAGCGCCTGTCTGTCGATGGCGGTGCCTCGCGCAACGAGTTCATCATGCAATTCCAGGCCGACCTGCTGGATATCCCCGTGCTGCAATGCGAGACGGTGGAGACCACGGCAATCGGTGCCGCGTACTTGGCGGGTCTTGCCGTCGGCTATTGGGAAGACCTGGAAGAGCTGGAGCAAAATGCCCAGATCGTTAGGACCTTCCTTCCCCACATGTCCGCCGAGCGCCGCGAGCAAAACCTTGCGGGCTGGCGTGATGCAGTCAGGCGCTCGCTCAACACCTCACAGTAGGGCTGCGATGGGCTGCTCGATACAACAAACCGCTAAACTAATGCATGGCGTGCGGCGGCAACATTGCTGCACACCTTGTCAGCAAGGCCGTTTTGCGGCCGCAACGAAAGGGGCAATCAATCCATGACCGTCACCTACGATGCGTCCCGTGTGACGCTTGTCGATCACCCGCTCGTCCAGCACAAGCTGTCGATCCTGCGCGACAAAAACACCGGCACCAACCAGTTCCGTCAGCTCGTGCGCGAACTCGCGCTTTTTGACGGCTACGAGGCCATGCGCGACCTGCCTATGGAAGACGTCGAGGTCGAGACCCCCATCACTACCGCCACGTTCAAACAGCTTGCCGGCAAGAAACTCGCCATCGTGCCCATCCTGCGTGCGGGCCTTGGCATGGTCGACGGCATCCTCGACCTGGTGCCCTCCGCTCGCGTGGGCCACATCGGCATGGAACGCGACGAGGTCACCCACGAGCCGCACGAGTATTACTGCAAGATGCCCAAGGATATCGACCAGCGCATCTGCCTGGTCGTCGACCCCATGCTTGCCACGGGCGGTTCGGCCGAGATGGCCATCAGCTACCTGCGCGAGCGCGGTGTCAAGGACATCCGCATGCTGTGCATCGTCGCGGCCCCCGAGGGCCTCAAGTCGCTGACCGAGAAGGATCCCGATGTGCATATCTATACCTGCGCCATCGACGACCATCTCAACGAGGCTGCCTACATCGTTCCCGGCCTGGGCGACGCCGGCGACCGCATCTACGGCACGCTCTAGTCGTCGGGCTAAGACGGCCGCGGCTGCAAATACGAAGAAACGGTGCGCGCGGACGAACAAAAGGCGACCGCGCGCACTCCCGTTAACGGACGTTTTGCCCTGCAGGGTTCGAGAAAAACGTATTACCTACCTGCGGCATAAAGAAGGTCTTAAGAAAACGAACAGGTGCGTATTAACCGATGCTTTTTCGGTTGTACTTTAGCGATTGGCTCGTACAATAGTCACCAATGTTTGGCGGGAACTGTTCTGGGAAGCGTTAAAGAGGGAAAGTGAGGACGCCAGTGTTTCAGATAGCCGATCTGCTCGCTATCGTTGCAGGCGTCATCGCGGGCGCGGTCGCCTTTCTTCCCTTTGTTTTTACGCTCAAGCCGGTTCTTGACGATAAGCAGAATGCGGACATGCTCAAGGGCATGGTGAGTCTGGCGGTCTCGGCAATCGCCCTACTCGTCTTTACCTTGGTTGTGTTCGTGTTGTTCGGAGAGGCATTTCGCATGTTCCTCCTGGGCGAGGCGATCGGCTTCGTGGCCTTTATGGCTGCCTGCACGGTTCGTGTCGTCAAGGCGCTGCGAGATCCTCATGAGGTCGAAAGGTAAGTCGTGGAAATTTTTGAAAAGCTGCCTGATGAGATTAATCATCTGGTCAGCGAGTTCAGCTCCACCCCTGTCGTGGGCGATCTGAGCTGCGGCATCACGCAGTACTCGTTTTGGCTGATCGTCTCCACGATCGTGCTCCTGATCGTCCTGGCCGTGTTCAAGAAGAAGCAGACCCTGGTTCCCAAGGGCTTCTTCGTCAACGGTTTCGAGTACATCATCGAGTACGTCGAGAACGATATCGGCAAGGGCGTCGTGGGTGAGAACTGGAAGAAGCACTTCCCGTTCCTGTGCTCGCTTTTCCTGTTCATCCTGATCAATAACATGATCGGCCTGATCCCGGGAATGAAGCCCGGCACCGGTGCAATCGGCTCCACCGCCGCACTCGCCATTTTCGCCTTCGTGTACTTCATCTACTACGGATGCAAGGCTCACGGCGTGATCGGCTACATCAAGAGCCTCGCCCCGCAGGGCGTGAGCTTCCCGATGAACGTGCTCGTGTGGGTCGTCGAGCTTTTCTCGACCTTCCTGCGCCTCATCACGCTTGCCGTCCGTCTGTTCTGCAACATGTTCGCAGGACACGTGGTCATGGGCTCGTTCGCCATCATGGCGAGCATGTTCATGCAGCCGCTGCTTCAGCAGGTTTCCGCGGCCCACGCCGTCGGCGCCCTGCCTTCGCTAGCCTGGCTTGCCATCCTCATCCTGATCTATGCGATCGAGCTTGTGGTCGGCGCCATTCAGGCTTACGTCTTCACGGTCCTTACCGCCGTGTATGTCTCCGAGGCAGAGGAGGTCGCGGAGGAGGAGTAGTCTTCCGTTCGCGCCTTAAAGGTAAGGCAATTCGTTAAACCGCCGGTGCCCGTACCCATGGAGCCCGGCAGTTATAAAAAGGTTATCCTGCGTGAAATAAGACACGCACGACAAAGGAGGAATCGTGGGAGTTATCGGTTACGGTCTCGGTGTTATCGGCGCTGGTCTTGCTATCGGCCTGTCTGCTCTGGGTGCTACGGGTGCTATGGCCCGTCAGCCTGAGGTCCAGGGCCGCGTGTTCACCGTCTTCATCATGGGCTCCGCCTTCGGCGAGGCTCTGGCTCTGATCGGCTTCGTTGTCGCGCTGATCGTTAAATAGCACGGAGCGTCAAGTATGAATCTTTCATCCCAGAAGAGCGCGATCGCACTCTCCGCGTCCGCGGCCGCGCTGCTCATGCCGGTTTCCGCGTTCGCTGAGGACGGCGCTGCCGGTGCGGACATCCTCATCCCTAAGATGGCGGAGTTCATCCCGGCGCTTATCGCCTTCCTGATTATCTGGATCGTGCTGGCCAAGGTTGCCCTGCCGGGCATCATGAAAACCATGGAGGAGCGCGGCAAGAAGATCGAGGAGAGCCTCGACGAGGCCGAGAAGACCAAGCAGGAGGCTATCGCCAAGCGCGCTGAGTCCGACTCGATCGTCACCGACGCCCGTCGTCAGGCTGCCGACATCGTTCTCGAGGCCCGTAAGGACGCCGAGTCCGAGCGCGCCCGTATCATCGAGGCTGCTCACAAGGAGGCCGAGGAGATCATCGCCAAGGCCCATACGACCGTCGAGGACGAGCGCAAGTCCATTTACGCCGGTGCCGCGAGCTCCATCGCCGACCTGTCCGTTGCCGTCGCCACCAAGATCGTGGGCGAGGCACTCGAGGACGATGCCGAGCAGAAGAAGCTCATCGAGCGCTACATCCAGGAAGCAGGTAGCCTGAATGCCGACTAGCCGCTATCAGGACAAGGTGCTCGAGACCTACGCGCGCTCCCTTCTGGAAGCCGCTAAGGCCGAGAATCATGTGTTCGAGGACCTCGAGATGATCGAGCGCTTGGCTTCTGCCAGCCCCGAGATCATCGCCGTGCTCGACACCATGTCCAAGCGCGACCAGCTCGACCTTCTTCCCAAGGTGGCAGCTGCCTTTAAGTACGTTGCCGAGGAAGACGAGGATGTAGTGGGCGTGACCGTCACCACGGCGATCCCGCTCGACGACGAGCTGCGTCAAACCATCACTAAGAAATGCGAGCAGGACTTCGGCCGCAAGGTATTCCTTATCGAGCAGGTCGACCCGTCTATCGTGGGCGGCCTGGTGCTCGAGGCTCGCGGCGAGCGTCGTGACATTTCCGTCAAGACGCAGCTGCGCATCGCGCAGGAGACCCTCGCAAACTCTGCTAATTCGTACGGAGGTGAAGCCTAATGTCCGAAACCCTCAATGCCCAGGATATCGCCAAGAAACTGCAGGAGCAGCTCACGAGCCTCTCCGCGACGGTCGATACGCATGAGGTTTCAACGGTCGACGAGGTAGGCGACGGCATCGCGCGCGTCTCCGGCCTCAAGAGCGCCATGGCAGGCGAGCTTCTGGAGTTCAAGAGCTCCGATACCGGTGAGACCGTCTTCGGCCTTGCCCAGAACCTTGACCGTGACGAGGTCGGCGCCGTTCTGTTCGGTGCCGTCGACTCCATCAAGGAAGGCGACGAGTGCCGCACCACTGGCCGCATTATGGATATCCCCGTGAGCCGTGCCATGCTCGGCCGCGTCGTCAATCCGCTCGGCCAGCCCATCGACGGCCTGGGCGACATCGTCGCCACGCACCGTCGCCCCATCGAGTTCAAGGCTCCCGGCGTCATCGATCGTACCCCGGTGTGCGAGCCGGTTCAGACCGGTCTGCTCGCTATCGACTCCATGGTGCCTATTGGCCGCGGTCAGCGTGAGCTCATCATCGGCGACCGTAAGACCGGTAAGACCGCCATCGCCATCGACGCTATCCTCAACCAGCGCGGCAAGGGCATGGTCTGCATCTATGTCGCCATCGGCCAGAAGGCCTCCACGGTTGCCAACATCCGCGAGACCCTCGCTCAGCACGGTGCGCTCGACTACACCATCATCGTTTCGGCCACCGCTGCCGATTCCGCCCCTATGCAGTACATCGCGCCTATGGCCGGTGCCGCTATCGGCGAGTTCTTCATGTACAACGGCGAGGACGGCAAGCCCGCCAGCGAGACCAACCCTGGCGGCCACGTGCTCGTCATCTACGACGACCTGTCCAAGCAGGCTGTGGCCTACCGTCAGATGTCGCTGACGCTGCATCGTCCGCCCGGACGCGAGGCCTATCCTGGCGACATCTTCTACCTGCACTCTCGTCTGCTCGAGCGTGCCGTCAAGATGTCCAAGAAGAACGGTTACGGCTCCATGACGGCTCTTCCGATCATCGAGACCCAGGACGGCGACGTCTCGGCCTACATTCCGACCAACGTCATTTCCATTACCGATGGTCAGATCTACCTGCAGTCCGAGCTCTTCTTCCAGGGTCAGCGCCCGGCAGTCGACGTGGGCATCTCCGTGTCCCGCGTCGGTGGCGATGCGCAGACCAAGGCCATGAAGCAGGTCGCCGGCAACCTCCGTCTGGACCTCGCTTCGTACCAGGAGCTCGCCGGCTTTACGCAGTTCGGCTCCGACCTCGACGAGGCTACTCAGAAGCAGCTGACCCATGGTGCTCGCATGACCGAGCTCCTGAAGCAGCCGCGTTACAAGCCGTTTGAGGTTGGCGAGCAGATCGTTACGCTGTTCGCTGGCAACGAGGGCTTCCTGGATGACCTGGAGATCGCCGACGTGCTGCCCTTCCGTGCCGAGCTCATCGAGTACATGGACAATGGCTTTGGTTCGCTGCTCGACAAGGTTCGCGCCAAGAAGATCGATGATGACACCAAGGCTGAGCTCTTGCGCGTCATCGGCGACTTCAAACAGCAGTTCATGGCCAAGCACCATTCGGATGTTTCTGGATCAGAGGAGAACTAAGCCCCATGGCCAACCTTCGCGACATTAAGAAGCGAATCTCCTCGGTTACCACGACCAAGCAGATCACGCGCACGATGGAGATGGTCTCTACGGCCAAGATCCGTCGTGCCCTCGATCGCTCCAAGCAGGCCGAGCCCTATAAGGAGGCGCTGACCGACGTCATGTTGACGGTCGCCGGCGACGCCTCCTGTTCGGGCACCGATCCCATGCTGCAGAAGCATGAGAGCGTCAAGCATGGCCTGATTGTCGTTATTGCCTCGGACCGCGGCCTTGCCGGCGGTTTCAATACGACGGTGGAGCGCACGGCCGAAAAGCTCGCCGCTTCTTGGGCGAACGACGGCATCGAGTGCGAGATCATCGCGTGCGGGCGTAAGCCGGCCACGTATTTCCGTGACCGCGCAAACGTTGTCATGCACTTTGAGGGCAACTCCTCTGAGCCCGATTTCAATCAGGCCCGCATGATCTCCTCTCATATCTGCGATGCGTATCGTGCCGGTGAGCTTGACCGTGTCGAGCTTGTCTACCACCACGCCAAGAACCGCGTGGATCAGGAGCTTCGCGTCGAGCATCTGTTGCCGCTCGACCCCGAGATGATCGCTATGGCCCACGGTCCGCGTAAGAACGAGACCGACGCCCCTAAGCGCATCTCGTCCACGTTCGAGTTCGTGCCCTCTCCCGAGCATGTTCTCGGCAAGCTTGTGCCGTCTTATATCCTGACGGTCATCTACCAGGCCCTGATCGATTCGGCGGCTGCCGAGCAGGGTGCACGCCGCAAGGCCATGCACTCCGCGACGGAAAACGCCACCGCGATCATCTCGACCCTTACCCGCACGTATAGTCGCGTGCGCCAGGCTTCGATTACGACCGAGATTAACGAGATCGTCGGCGGAGCCTCAGCATTGGAGGAACAGTAATGGCTAATAACACCGTAAAGCTTGCGGTCGAGGAAGCCACCAAGAAGACGACTGCCGGTGATGGTCGCATCGTGCGTATCATCGGCCCTGTCGTCGACGTCAAGTTTGACGGCGCGGTGCCCCCGATCTACAACGCGCTCACGGTCGAGGCCGAGACCCCGATCGGTCATCTGAGCACGATCCTCGAGGTCGAGAGCCAGCTTCCGGGCGGCGTCGTCCGCACGGTCGCCATGTCCTCGACCGACGGCCTGCAGCGCGGCCTCATCGCCACCGATACCGGTGAGCCCATGAAGATGCCCGTTGGCCCCAAGACGCTCGGCCGCATTTGGAACGTCATGGGCAAGCCTGTCGACGGCAAGCCCATGCCTGAGGTGGAGGAGTTCTACCCCATCCACCATGCAGCGCCCCGCTTTGACGAGCTCACCACCAAGACCGAGATCTTCGAGACCGGCATCAAAGCTGTTGACCTGCTCGAGCCCTACATCCGTGGCGGCAAGACGGGCCTGTTCGGCGGCGCCGGCGTCGGCAAGACCGTTCTGATTCAGGAGCTCATCAACAACCTCGCCCAGGAGCACGGCGGCACCTCGGTGTTCACCGGCGTCGGCGAGCGTACCCGCGAGGGCACCGACCTGTTCCTCGAGATGAGCGAGTCTGGCGTTATCGACAAGACCTGCTTGGTCTATGGTCAGATGAACGAGCCGCCCGGAGCGCGTCTGCGCATCGGTCTGGCCGGCCTTACCACCGCTGAGTACTTCCGCGATCGCGGCCAGGACGTTCTGCTGTTCATCGACAACATCTTCCGCTTCTCCCAGGCAGGTTCCGAGGTTTCCGCACTGCTGGGCCGTATGCCGTCCGCCGTTGGTTACCAGCCCACGCTGGCAACCGAGATGGGCGACCTCCAGGAGCGTATTACCTCGACCAAGACGGGCTCCATTACCTCCGTCCAGGCTGTCTACGTCCCCGCAGACGACCTGACCGACCCGGCGCCTGCCACGACGTTTACGCACCTCGACGCCACCACGGTTCTTTCGCGTAGCATTTCGTCGCTTGGCCTGTTCCCGGCTATCGACCCGCTCGCATCTTCCTCCGACGCTCTCGATCCCTCGATCGTCGGCGAGGAGCACTACCGTGTCGCCGTCAAGGTCCAGGAGCTCCTGCAGGAGTACTCCGACCTTCAGGACATCATCGCCATTCTGGGTATGGACGAGCTGTCCGAGGAGCAGCGCCTTACGGTCAACCGTGCCCGTAAGATTCAGCAGTTCCTCTCGCAGTCCTTCCACGTCGCCGAGAAGTTCACCGGCAACCCCGGTGTCTACGTCCGCGTCGAGGATACCGTCCGCTCTTTCGCCGAGATTGTCGACGGCAAGGCCGATGACCTGCCCGAGCAGGCTTTCCGCTATGCTTCCACGATTGAGGACGTGCGCGAGCGCGCCCGCAAGATGGGGGAGAAGTAGGTTATGCGTATCCGCATCGTGTGCCCCGTGAGCTGCGCCTATGAGGGCGACGCTGCGTTTGTGTCGATTCCGTCCACGGATGGCGAGTTTGGCGTCCTGCCTGCTCACTCCAGCGAGATCTGCACGATCGACCGCGGTTACGTTCGCGTTTCCGATAAGGCCATGGGCACTGTCGACCACACGTTTGCCGTGGCCGGCGGCTATGCCCAGGTTGCGGACGATGTCGTGACCGTTCTCGCCGAGCGCGCTTGCGATTTGGCGACCGTCGATGCCGACAAGCTTAAAGCTGATATTCAAGGTTTTGAAGAGAAGCTGGGTAATTTGTCGGAGGATGATGCACGCCGCGCCTACCTCTATAATGAAATCGCATGGTGTAAGCTCAAGCTTGCCCAATAGTCAAACGATTTAGCGTTCGACCATTTGCGAACACATCATGCCCGGGATGGCCCAGCCACCCCGGGCATGCTTTTTGAAAGGGTAGACCTTGGATATTATCCGCGTTGAGGGTGGCCACGCCATCGGAGGCTCCGTGCCCGTCTCGGGCGCCAAGAACTCCGCGCTCAAACTCATGGCGGCAACGCTTCTGGCGCCGGGCAAGACGACGCTGCAGAACGTGCCCGATATTTCCGATGTCCACGTGATGGGCAAGGTGCTCAAGGGCATGGGCGCTACGATCGATGTTCTCGACGAGCACACGCTCGAGATTGATACCTCTCAGGTCGATTCATGGGAGGCCCCCTACGAGCTCGTTGCCAAGATGCGCGCTTCCACCGCCGTCATGGGGCCCCTGCTGGGCCGCTTCCATCGCGCCAAAATTGCCATGCCGGGCGGCTGCAACCTGGGTGCTCGTAAGATCGATATGCACATTCTTGGTCTTGAGGCCCTGGGCGTTGAGTTCGATACCGCCCACGGTTACATCAACGCTAATGCGCCCCAAGGTCTGCGCGGTACCACCGTCACGCTCGAGTTCGCCAGCGTCGGTGCGACCGAGAATCTCATCATGGCCTCTGTGCGCGCACAGGGCACCACGGTTATCGACAATGCCGCCCGCGAGCCCGAGATCGTCGATCTCGCTAACATGCTCAACGAGATGGGCGCCAAGATTGTTGGCGCCGGTACGCCCGTCGTGACTATCGAAGGCGTGGAAGAGCTCCATCCCGTTATCCATCGCGTGGTGGGCGACCGCATCGAGGCCGGTACCTTTATCGTCGCCGGTGCGTTGATGGCGGACGATCGCGGTGTCGATGTCACGGGCTTTTGCCCCATTCATTTGGGCATGGTGCTCAAGAAGATGGAGCTCATGGGTATCGACTGCGAGCGCGTCGAGGATGGCGTCCATGTGAACCGTGCCGAGCGTATCAAGCCGGTCGACATCCAGACGCTTCCGTTCCCCGGTTTCCCGACCGACATGCAGGCGCAGATTATGGTGCTCTCCGCCCTTGCCGACGGCAGTTCCGTTATTACCGAGAACATCTTCGAGAATCGCTTTATGTTTGCCTCTGAGCTGGTGCGTATGGGTGCCGACATTCGTATCGAGAGCCATCATGCCATGATTCATGGCGTCAAGGGCTTCTCGGGTGCACAGGTTACCTCGCCCGATCTGCGCGGCGGAGCGGCCCTCGTCGTAGCGGGCTTGATCGCCGACGGGACGACCGAGGTTTCGGCTATCCATCACATCAAGCGCGGCTACGAGCAGTTTGTCGAAAAGCTGCATGCGCTCGGCGCGCATGTCGAGCATGCTACCGTCCCCGATCCCGTCATCTACTAATACAGGTTGCCTATGTTTAATAAAAAGCCCCTCGCAGATACCACCACCCGAAGACCCTCAACTGGTGCGCAGGCCAAGATCTACAGTCGCGATAACGTGGCTCGCTATTCCGAGCGCGCTCGCCAACGTCGTCGTAGCCACACGATTCGTCACGTCGCGCTCATTGTCGTGCTTGGCGTGCTGTTGAGTGCCACTACCGCTGCCGGCCTGTGGTTTGCCACCATTATGGGCAAGCTCGGCGATTCTAATGTCATTACCGACAATCTGCGTCGGGTTCTGGTTGACACCGATGAGGCAAAGGATCCGTTCTACGTGCTGCTTCTTGGTACCGACGGCCGTCCGGGCGAGGATACGTATCGTGCCGACTCGATTATCCTGGCACGCATCGACCCTACGCAAAAGCAGGCGACGCTCATTTCCGTTCCGCGCGACACCAAGGTCGAGTACAAGGGCGAGACCATGAAGATCAACGCCTGCCATACCGTTGGCGGCGCCGAGGCCATGGTCGAGGCGGTCAACGAGCTGTGCGGTGTTCAGATTTCCCACTATGCCGAGGTCAGCTTCGACGGTATGCAGGCGCTGATTGATTCGGTTGGCGGTATCGACATTAACGCAACCGATGATGTTGACGACCCCGAGCACCTGGATATTAAGATTACCGCTGGCCAGCAGCATATGGACGGTGCCACCGCCCTTACCTATGCCCGCTGCCGCTACACCTATGCCGACGGCGATTACACGCGCATGCGCCACCAGCGTCAGGTGCTTGGCGCCCTTGCCAACCAGATTCTCAATAACTTCGATGCCACGAAGATCTTTGGCCTGGTTAATTCGCTGTCCGATATGCTCGTAACCGATATGAGCGTTCAGGATATCGTGGCTACGGTCAACGCCATGCGCGGTATGGATGTCGACGGTATCTACTCGGCCAACCTGCCCTCGTACGCCGACGACAGCACCATGATCGACGGTGTGAGCTACGTCTTTGTCTACGAGGACGAGCTCAAGGAAATGATGGAGCGCGTCGATGCTGGCAAGGATCCCAAGGGTCCCAACACCATGGGTCTTTCCGACGGTTCCAGCTCTACGATCGGCGACCTGAACAACAACACGTCTGACGATTACGCAAACGGTACCGCAACCTCATCGGTCAGCTCTGACGATTCCGATGACTCAAGCGATTCGAGCGATTCGGACTACTACGAAGAGCCCACCGGCGACGGCAACGGCTACGAAGCCAATTATTAGGGTTACGCGGGCTTACCAGCCCGCGTAACCAGTTGACGCTGCAAACCCGCCAGAGCGGCAATCTGCCTTTCAACTTCGGCGGCATGATCAAAAGATCAATGCCGCCTCGTTTCAAGGCACCTTGCTCGCTCTGGCGGGTTTTCGCTGTCGTTGCCAAAACATCGGCGTTGCCTTGGTCCGGACTAGTCGTTGGGTAGTCATTGGGGACGTTCTTAAACGACTAGTCAAACAAGAACGTCCCCAATGACTACCCACAAAGCGAGAGTGGATCTCGTCATTTTGCGGCACTTGGGGACGTTCCTTTTCTGCCGGCAGTTAGGGACACTCCCTGTACAAAAACCGCCCCGTCCTCTGTAGAGGACGGGGCGGTTTGTCTTTTAGGCTTGAGCGGCCAGGCTTATGCAAAGCGGGCGACGAGCTCCTGGAGCACGTCGGTCATCTTGACGAGCGAACTGACCGGGACGAACTCGTTGACGCCGTGGTAGCAATAGCCGCCGGTGGAAAGGTTGGGGCAGGGCAGACCGCGGAACGACAGCTGAGCGCCGTCGGTGCCGCCACGAATCGGCAGCACTTGGGGCTCAACGCCGCAGGCAAGGTAGGCTTCCTTGGCAACATCAATAAGCTCGGGATAGTCACGAACGATCTCGGCCATATTTCGATACTGCTGCTTAATCTCGACCGTCACGCGCTCCTCACCCAGACGCTGGTTGAGCATCGAGGCGGCGGCATCAATAAGGTCGAGTTTCTGCTGGAACTTGGCGGCATCGTGATCACGGACGATATAGCGCGCCGTGGCGTGATCGACGGTCGCAGATACACCCTCAAGGTGATAAAAGCCCTCGTAGCCTTCCGTATACTCCGGGCGCTGCACGTAGGGGAGCAACGCGTTGAAGTCGCAGAACAGATTGCCTGCGTTGACCATACGGCCCTTGGCGTCGCCCGGGTGGATGGACTGGCCCTCAAAGCGGATGGTCGCCTCGGCGGCGTTAAAGCACTCCCACTCCAGCTCGCCGATGGGGCCGCCGTCGACCGTGTAGGCGTACTTGCAGCCAAAGGTATCGATATCCAACAGCTCGGCTCCGTGACCGATCTCCTCGTCAGGGCAGAAGCAAATGCCGAGTGCGGGATGGGGCAGAGAGGGGTCCTGAGCGATACGCGCGACAAGCGACATGATCTCGGCGACGCCTGCCTTGTCGTCCGCGCCCAGCAGCGTGGTGCCATCGCTGCAGACCAGGTCCTCACCCGCGAGGTCGTTCAGGGCGGGAAGCTTGGCGGTACTCATGGCAACGGGCTTACCGTCAACCGTGCCGCAGACCAGGTCGCCGCCTTCGTAGTGTACGATGTGCGGCTTCACGCCGGCGCCCGGTGCAACTTCGGTGGTGTCGAGATGGGCGATCAGGCCAAGGGCGGGCTTGTCCTCAGCGCCCGCACTTGCGGGGATATGCGCGCAGACATAGGCATGCTCGGTCACGTGGGCATCTTCCGCACCAAGCTCGCGCAGCTCTTCAGCCAGCACGTTGGCAAGGTCAAACTGAACGACGCTCGAGGGTACCTGGTCGCAGTTTGCATCCTCGGGCTGCGTGTTGATCTGGACGTAGCGCAAAAAGCGCTCGAGGACATCGGGGTTCGTGGTGGTGTTTTCCATAAAGACCGCTCCAATCTTGGTCGTCGTGTGCAACAAGAACTCTAGCACGGTATGCCACGGCATACCGCGACGCTTGGATGGGGTAGAATCAGCCATTGAATGCAGAAGGGACGGAAGATCATGGATACGACAAATAGCTCGCGCGAACTACATCTGACGGTGGCGAACGAAGACTACTTGGAGTGCATGGTTCGCATTGAAAGCGAAGAGGGGGAAACCAACGGCGTGCGATCGGTCGACATCGCGCAGCGCCTTGGCGTCTCCAAGGCATCGGTCAATAAAGCGGTTTCGGCGCTCAAGGCATCCGAGCTTGTCGAGCAATCGCACTACGGCAAGGTAGTCCTGACCGATCGCGGCCGCGAGGTTGGCACGGCTATCTGGTACCGTCATCGCCTCGTCCGCACGTTTTTGGTTCAGGAGCTCGGTGTCGAATTTGAGCGAGCCGATTCCGAGGCCTGCATGATGGAGCATGCGCTATCCGAGGACACGATGAACCGCTGGCTCGCCTATCTCGAAAAGCAGGGAATCAGCGTCGAGGAATAGCGGGATATATATGGATACGAGTTATTACAATCGCTTTGGTGCCGAGGAACTTACGCGCCGCTTGTCGAGCGAGACCTTGTTGGCGCAGGGCCCCATGGGCAGTGTTCTGTTGAGTGAGTACGACGCCGCCGATATTCCACCGGCGTTTTGGAATCTGGCAGAGCCGCAGACCGTTTCTCGTATCCATCGCTTGTATGTCGCCGCCGGCGCGCAGGTACTCATTACCAATACCTTTCAGGCATCAAGCTATGCCCTCAAGCACGACCAGATTGCGCCGTCCGTGGCGGAGGTCAATCGCGGGGCCGTCGACGATGCCCGCCAGGCGCACCCTCAGCTGCTGCTGGGCTCGATGGGTCCGATCGGTATTGAGTGGTTTGCCGAGGACTCGGCCGAGTTTCGTGAGATCCGAGGCATTGCGCGCGAACAGGCGCACGCCTTGCTCAATGCTGGTGTTGACGGTCTGCTGATCGAGACGGTGACGTCTATCCGTAATTTGCAGCCCATGCTTGCCGGCGCCCGAGATGCCGCCGACGGCATGCCTGTTCTGGTGAGTTTTGTCGTTGACGATAAGGGCGACCTGTTGGGCGATGGCCTCAACATCGAGGCAGCCGTTTTGTACGCCGAAAAACACGGCGCAAACTCGGTTGGTGTTAATTGCTGTTCGCTTGCGGCCGCGAACGCGGCGGTGCCCAGGATGGTTGCATCGGCGACTACTCCCGTCACGGTGCGTCCCAACGTAGGCGATCCGGTCCAGACTCAGGATGGCCCCGTATGGCACGAGAACCCCGAAGCTTTCGCGCGCGCATGCGTCGAATGGAGACATGCCGGTGCCGCAATGGTGGGCAGTTGCTGTGGAACCACGGCAATCACTACGGCGGCGATGGCCGAGGCGCTCGATATATAAAGGGCAAAACCGCTCCATACGGGGCGGTTTTTTTATTGCCTGCATGTCCTCGGCAGCATTTGCCCAAATGGTGAATGCTGGTGCCGGCAGGTTGCCGAGTGCATGTTGCGGGTATACCCCATGCGTACCATGATCCAAACACTGTGAGGTGTCTGCGCGTGTGCGCGATAATTCATTTTGGAACTGACGGTTGGCGCGCTCGCGTCGATGAGGACTTCACTGCCGATAACGTTGCCCGTATCGCCGATGCCGTCGGCGAGTTGTGGCAAAAGACCAATCCGGGCAAAACGGTATATATAGGGTTCGACACCCGGCCCCTGGCGCGCGAGTTCGCTGAGCTTGCGGCGGGCGTGCTAGCAGCGCACGGGCTGGACACCGTGCTCGCTTCGCGACCTGGTCCGACCCCTGCCCTTACGTGGGCGGCGGCTTATGACGGTGAGGCGTGCGGCGCGCTCATGGTGACGGGGTCCCATCATCCGCAGGGTTATCTGTGCCTCAAGATTCGCATGGGTGACGGCTCAACCGCCAACCAGGATGTCATCGAAGAGCTCGAAGAGACCATGGCTCCCGAGCCAATGGGGATCGAGGGGCAATATCGCACCGCGGATATCATTCCTGACTATATGCAGGCGGTGGCATCATTTGTCGATGCCGAAGCCATCCGCGCCGCGCACTTGCGCGTGGTTGTCGATCCCATGGGCGGCGCAGCCCAGGGCTATCTAGCCGACTTGCTGCGTGAGCTTGGCGTTGAGGTGCACGAGATTCACGCCGGGCAGGCGTCTGATCAAGAAGATATCTGCCCCGACCCCGTTGAGCCTTGGGTGGACACTTGCGAGCGCACGGTTATCGAGGACGGAGCTTGCGCTGGCCTGGTGACCGACGGCGACGCCGACCGTATCGGCGCGGTTGACGAGCGCGGCAGATATATACATCCGCATCAGATCATGGCGCTCGTTTTGGGCGACTTGGTTCAATTTCGTAATTTGGAGGGGCGCGTCGTCGTCAATCTTTCATGCTCGACGCTCGTGCGTCGCATTGCCGAGGCGCTTGGCTGCCGCGTGACCGTCAAACCAGTCGGTTTCAAATATATAGCGGCGGAGATGAAGAAGGGCGGCGTCCTCATGGGCGGCGAAGAAGCCGGTGGTATCGGCATCGCCGCGCATATGCCCGAGCGCGATGGAATCCTCGCCTGTCTGATTCTGTGTGAGCTTATGGCAAAGACGGACGCGCCTTTGGGCGTTCTGGTCGACCAACTCGAGGACAGATTTGGTAAGACGAGTTACGGTCGACGCGACTTGCGACTTGAGGCCGAAGATGCCGAAACGTTACGAACCCTGCTGCCGGGCGTAAACCCCAAGTCGATTTGTGGCAAGGTGCCGCAAAACGTTAGTCATATGGATGGCTTGCGTTTAGCATTCGAGGATGACACATGGCTGCTGGTCCGTCCTAGCGGGACCGAACCAGTGGTGCGCGTCTACGCCGAGGGGTTCTCGGTGGAAGAACGTGATGAGTTGCTCGATGCTGGCTGTGCTTTAGCTAGGGGAACGTATCCGCTTTAACCATGAGACTGCCTTATATAAAGAGATGCTCGGCGAGCGGTAGTTAACGGCTGGCAAACGTTAGTCGGATTCCAAACTGTGTAGGAAATGTGTACGCCCAGATTCCCGACCCCGGCTCCCCTCCGGTCTG